>JAPXQZ010000008.1:0-17936 GCA_033813835.1 Clostridia bacterium
GTCAGGTGATGCGTCTGGTTTGCTGACAAGCGGTTGGTAAACTCAAAGCCATTGTCAGTCCGGATGCAGTGGACCGCTATGCCGCGCTTGAGGTAATAGGGAATCAGGCTGAGCAAAAAGTCTTTGGATGAATCGGTGCTTTGCTCCCTGTAGGCCTTCAAGCACCGCAGACGGCTGTGCTCATCGATGGCTGTGTATTGTACCAACCGTTCACCGGCGGCCTCGCCCACCTTGCAGGCCTTGGACACGACCTTCACATCAATCTGGATGCGTTCACCCGGAAAGGTCATCTGCCGGTCAGGCTTGGGTTTGTAGACCTTTTCCCTGGGCTTGGCTTGCGGGTTCAATTTGTACAGGATGCGGTACAGCCCGCTGAATGACCGTGTGTATCCTCGCTTCCTGAGCCTGCGCCACAGTTCCGCTCGGCCCAGGGTTGGGTTTCGCCTGTACATATCCCGCAGCAGTTTGATTTCCCGTTCTGTGTGTTGGGCGGGATGCGCGTGGGGGCGCCGGGAGCGACAAGCCAGGGATTCTATGCTGCCGTCATATCGCGCCAGCCAGAAGTAAATGTAAGACCTCTCCCTGTTATGCCGTCGGGAGGCTTTGCTCACGCCATGCCGGAGCGCGAACTCAACCAGTGATTGCCGATACTTCATGTCCTGGGTTATCCTGTTCATGGAGAAAGAGTTCCTTTCGTTAGTCGTTGTCGTTGCAACAACAGTCTAACAGATGTGACCTCTTTCTCTTCCCTTTTCACCTCCCCGCTGACCGATGTCCAATATGTATGGTACTCCTACACGCCAAATTTCCTTTGCAAGGCGGCCGCCTTGACACCTCCCGCGGCGCGACCCTATAATTTATTGAATTATATGCGCCGGAAACGCCGGATCGGAGGCCGCCATGCACATCCTGGACGCCCTGAAGGAGCGCGGGCTCATCGCGCAGATGACCTTTGAGGAGGAGCTGTACCGCCAACTGGAGCGTGAGCCGACCACCTTCTACATCGGCTTTGACCCCACGGCCGAAAGTCTCCACTTCGGCAACTTCGTCCAGCTCATCTGCATGCGGCGCATGCAGCAGGCCGGCCACCGCCCCATCGCGCTGGTGGGCGGCGGCACGGTGCAGGTGGCCGACCCCTCCGGCAAGACCGAGATGCGCAAGATGCTGTCGCTGGAGACCATCGCGCGCAACGCGGAGAAAATCCGGGAGCAGATCAGCCGCTTCATCGATTTCGGGGACGGAGACGCCCTGATGGTCAACAACGCGGACTGGCTGGTGCCGCTGAAATATCTGCCCTTCCTGCGGGAAATCGGGCCGCTGTTTTCCGTCAACCGGATGCTGACGGCGGAGGCCTACCGCATGCGGATGGAAAAAGGCCTCACCTTCCTGGAGTTCAACTACATGATCATGCAGGCCTACGACTTCCTGGAACTCTTCCGCCGCCATGGCTGCCGGCTCCAGATGGGCGGGGACGACCAGTGGAGCAATATCCTGGCCGGCGCCGACCTCATCCGCCGCAAGGAACAGGAAGCCGCCTTCGCCTGCACCTTCAACCTGCTGCTCAACGCCGAGGGCAATAAGATGGGCAAGACGGAGCGGGGCGCCCTCTGGCTGGACGAAACGATGTGCTCCCCCTATGAGTTTTACCAGTACTGGCGAAACATCGCCGATAGCGACGTCACAAAGAGCCTGGCCATGCTGACCTTCCTGCCCATGGAGGAGGTGCGCCGTCTGAGCGCGCTAGAGGGCGCGGCGCTCAATGAGGCCAAGGCCATCCTGGCGTTTGAAACCACCAAAATGGTCCACGGGGAGGAAAAGGCGCAAAAGGCACAGCAGGCCGCGGCCGCCCTGTTTTCCGGCGCGGGCAGCCTGCGGGACGTGCCCACTTTCGGGCTGACGCGCGCCCAGTTGCAGGAGGACAGCCGGCTGACCACGCTGCTGTTCCTCTGCGGCCTGTGCCAGAGCCGCAGCCAGGCGCGCCAGATGGTGGCGCAGGGCGCGGTGACGGTCGGCGAAAGCAGGGCGGAGGATCCGGAAGCCCGCCTGACGGAGAGCGATTTCCCCGCGGGCGGCCTGCTGCTGCGGCGGGGCAAGAAGAATTACAGCCGCGTGCTGCTAAAGGAATAATGACGGACTCCTACCGCACGCTGGCCGCGACGGCCTCCGCCGAAATGACGGAACGCAAAAGCCGCTTCATCGGGCAGGCCGGCCCCGCTTCTACGGAGGAAGAAGCCCTATCCTTCATCCAGCGCGCGCGGGAAAACCATAAAGGCGCGTCCCATCACTGCTTTGCCTATGTCATCGGGGAAAACGCCGGCGTCATGCGCTATCAGGACGACGGCGAACCACAGGGCACCGCGGGCGTCCCCATCTTGGAAACGCTGCGGAAAAACGGCCTGGTCAACTGCGCGTGCGTGGTCACGCGCTTTTTTGGCGGCATCCTGCTGGGGGCGGGCGGCTTGGCGCGGGCCTACGGCCGCGCGGCGGCGATGGCAGTGGGCGCGGCCGGCGTGGTGACGGCTGAAAACAGCGTGCGCCTATCCATGCGTCTGCCCTATCCCCGCTGGGACAAGGTCTCCTACGCCCTTTCCCGCCTCCCCGTCCTCCAGACGGAACAGGAATTCGGGGCGGACGTCGTCGCGCGTTTCGTCGCGCGCGAAAAAGACCTGTCCGTAGTCCTGAAGGAACTGGCCGTTTTGACCGAGGGGGAAGCGAAGCCGGAAATCTCTTCGCCCTTTTACGCGCTGTGGCCGCAGGAAGCCTCGCCAGGCTGAAACAGCTTCTTCCTGCGTAATAAATAGACCGGGCGGCGCCGGTCTCTATGGGGATACGGGTTCCGTTTACAGGCAGAATCGTTCGATGGCCTTCGCCGCGCCGTCCTCCCGGTTGTTTCCGGTTACCCAGGCCGCGGCCTGCCGGACGGTGTCCGAGGCGTTCCCCATCGCGACGCCCAGGCCGGCGTAGCGAATCATGGGCAGGTCGTTGAGCTGGTCTCCCACCGCCATGATATGCGCCGGCTCCACGCCCAGGCGCTCCGCCAGGATCCGAAGCCCCGTGCCCTTGTCCGTTTTGTCGGAAATCAGTTCGAAGTTGCTTTCGCTCGACTGCGTCAGCGCGGCCCCGGCGATGCCGCCCAGCGCCGCGCGGATGGCCTCGGGGGGCTGGCTTTCTGGCGTGAAATAGACGTAATACTTATACAGCGGCTCTCCCGCCGCCTGCCTGCAGGCCTCCTCGCCGTAGGCATAGCGGACGCTTCGGGTCAGGGGATGGTCTTTTTCCCGGCCCAGTTCCGAGTGATGCAGGTGGGTGCGCCGTCTGGACACCACCTTCCCGGGCGCGAAGATGTGATAGCCCTCCCCCAGCTGTTCCAGCACCAGGAAGATTTCCATCGCCGCCCGGAGCGCCATCGTCTGCTCGAAAATCCGGTCCTTCAGGGGAGACAGCTCGACCACAGCCCCGTTGAGGCTGATGATTGGGCAGGCAATCCCGCTGCCTGCCAGCGCCGCCGCCGCGTTTTCCGGGAAACGCCCCGTGCAGGCCGCGAAGGCGACGCCCTTGTCCCGCAGCGCGGCGATGACCCGTGCCGTGTAGGGTGTGACGACGCCCTCATGGTTGAGCAGCGTGCCGTCCAGATCCGAAACGACCAGCCTGACGTCGGGCTTCATGCAAGATCTCCCGTCCTAAAATGGCGCGACGGCGGCGAACCGCCTGCCGCTGAGCCACTCTACCCCGGAACCGTCCGGGAAGGCAAGCTCCACCGCGCACAGCTTCAGCCACCTGGCCTTGTTGGCCCGGTTGAAGGCTCGGTCCCCATACAGGTCGTCGCCCAGCACCGGGTGCCCGAGGAAAGCCAGGTGGGCGCGAATCTGGTGCGTGCGCCCGGTCTGCAGGGTGACCGACAGCCGGGAGACTTCCCCCGCCTGCATCGTCCGGTACCCGGTCACGATTTCCTTGGCGCCGGGGCGCTCCTCCTTGCTGACGATGACCCGCGCCGCCCGCGCGTCCTTGGCCAGCCATGCGGTGAAAACCCCCGCCTCCGGCCGGGGGGTCCCCCGGACCAGGCATTCGTAGCGCTTTTCAACACGACGCCGGCGGAACGCATCCTCCAGGGCAGCCGCGCTGTCCGGGTCCTTGGCGAGGATGACCAGCCCGCTGGTCTGGTTGTCCAGCCGATGGACGAGCAGCGGCACATACTGTCCTACCGCGCGCCGCGCCGCCCAGCCAAGCAGGGAAAACCCGCCGCGCACGTTCTCATCCGTGTTGACCCCCGCCGGCTTGTCGACCACCAGGCAGCGCGCGTCCTCGTGGACGACCGGGACGTCCGCCGCCTGCGACGGCGTATATACCGTCAGCGTATCCCCGGCGGCCACCTTTTCGTTTTCCCGGACACGGGTGCCGTTCTTCAGCACGTCCCGCCGGGACAGCGCTTCCCGGACAGCCTTTTCCGGCAGCAGGGGCAGTTCCCGCCTGAAGGCGGAGAGGACGGTGCCGGCTTCGCGCGCGGTGACGGTGAAGGCGTTCATGCCCCTCCCCTTCCTGATTTCTGGACTGGAGTGTAAAAGAAAGGCGGAAGAGATGTCAAGGCCGACGCTTTTTGGGTCAGTTGATACATGCGGTCTTGAAATACAGGAATAAAACAGGCCCTTGCTTGTATAAACTCTCATTGGTCTGTATTATTTCCTGTATTCTCACGCAAGTGAGGCAAAAAAAAGGAGGTCAGGATGTCATGAAGAAGCGCTCCCTATTTTCCTTGTTGGTCGCTCTCGCCCTGATGCTGTCCGCGGTTGCGCCCGCGCTGGCGGAAGATGTCATTAAGATCGGCGGGATTGGCGTCCTGTCCGGCGACTACGGCAAATACGGCCTCGCGGTCAAAGAAGGCGTCGATTTGTACGTCAAGCAGATCAATGCCGCCGGCGGCGTGCTGGGCAAACAGGTCGAGATGGTCTGGGAGGACACGGAAGGCAAGGCGGACCTCGCCATCAACGCCTACAACAAGGTCGTCGAGCAGGACGGCGTGGCCGGCATCATCGGCGCCGTGCTCTCCGGCGAGTCCAAGGCCCTGGCGGAGGTCTCCTCCGAGGACGGCGTGCCGCAGATCACCCCCTCCTCCACCGCCTACGACGTCACCACCGACCGGCCCAACGTGTTCCGCACCTGCTTCCTGGATCCCTTCCAGGGCAACGCCATCGCCAACTACATGGCCAAGCAGGGCATCAAGAAGGCCGCCGTGCTGTACGACAACGCCACCGAGTACTCCAACGGCCTGTACGAGGCCTTCAAGGCCAAGGCCGAGGCGGAGGGCGTTGAAATCGTCGCCACCGAAGCCGCCGCCTACGGCGAAAAGGACTACAAGACCCAGCTGACCACCATCAAGAACGCAAACCCCGAGGCCGTCTTCCTGCCCTACTACGGCGCGGACGCCGCGATGATCCTGGCCCAGGCCAAGGAAATCGGGCTGGACGTCAAGTTCTACGGCGCGGACGGCATCTCCGACATCGTCGACCTGGTGACGGACAAGGCCCTGCTGACCAACCTGGTGTACACCGACCACTTCACCACCGACGCGGAGAGCCCCAAGGCGGTTGAGTTCGTCAAGGCGTTTGAGGCCGAACACGGCAAGCTGCCCACCATCTCCTTCTCTGCCACCGGCTATGACGCGGTCCTGGTGCTGCTCAGCGCCATCGAGGCGGCCGGGTCCACCGACCGGGCTGCCGTCGTGGCCGCCATCAAGGCTTCCAACGTGGTCGGGGTATCCGGCAACATCACCTTCGACGACCACAACGACCCCATCAAGTCCGCCTTCCTGCTGACCTTCGACGCGGAGGGGAACAAGAAGTACTTAGACCAGGTTGACCCGTAAGCGGCGCCTGTCCGATCCGAAGGGGAGGAGTCATCCTCCCCTTCGCTTTACGCAGGGGCCGTCCTTCCGTGGAGCCGCCGGGCCGCGCGGACTTTTCCCTTGTCTGGCGGCGCGTCCTGTTGTATAAAGAGAGGCAGGGCGCGCGGCGCGGCGCCGCGGGAGCCGAACAGACCCCACTGAACAAACGCCGAGGTGGATGATGAACCTATTCCTCAACCAGCTCATCAACGGCCTGCACGTGGGCAGCATCTACGCCCTCATCGCGCTGGGCTACACGATGGTCTACGGCATCGTCAAGCTCATCAACTTCGCCCACGGCGACATCCTGATGGTCGGCGCCTACACGGCGGTGGTGACCCTGGTCAGCCTGAACTGGCCGGCGCCCGCCGCGCTGCTGGCGGCCATCCTGATGTGCGTGCTCTTCGGCGTGGTCATCGAGCGGGTCGCCTACAAGCCCCTCCGCTCCTCCCCGCGCATTTCCTCCCTCATCACCGCCATCGGGGTGAGCATGCTGCTGCAGAACGCCGCCCTCTTGATTTTCGGCGCGCAGTCCCGCCCCTTCCCGACGCTCCTGCAGGTGCCGCCCCTGCGCTTTCTGGGCCTGCAGGTCAGCTTCATCACGGTGCTGACGGTGGCGGTCTCCGCCCTGCTGATGGTCGTCCTGCAGATTTTTGTCAAGACCGCCAAGGCCGGCAAGGCCATGCGCGCGGCGAGCGAGGACTATAACACCGCGCAGCTGATGGGCATCAACGTCAACACCACCATCACCCTCACTTTCGCCATCGGGTGTGCGCTGGCGGGCATCGGCGCCTTCCTCTACGTCATGGCCTACCCGGCGGTTTCGCCCACCATGGGCTCCCTGCCGGGCCTGAAAGCCTTCATCGCCGCGGTGCTGGGCGGCATCGGCATCATCCCCGGCGCCATGCTGGGCGGCTTCGTCATGGGGGTCGCGGAAAGCCTGACCAAGGCCTATATTTCCACGCAAATGTCGGACGCCGTCGTGTACGGCATCTTGATCGTCGTGCTCCTGGTCAAGCCCACCGGGCTGATCGGCAGCCTGTCGCGGGAAAAGGTGTGAGGTGAGGGCATGAACAAGAAGACCAAGGCCGTCACCCTCAACCTGCTGGCCATCCTGCTGTTCTACACCGTGGTCACCGTCCTCATCCTGACGGGGACGATGAACAACTACCTGTCCAACATCCTCATCTCCGTCCTCATCACCGTCATCATGACGGCCAGCCTCAACGTCACCACCGGCCTGCTGGGCCAGCTGGCCCTGGGGCACGCCGGGTTCATGGCCATCGGCGCCTACGTGTCCGCCCTGTTCACCAAGTCCGCCGTGATGGGTTTCGGCCTGTCCCTGCCCATCTCGCTGCTGCTGGGCGGCATCGTCGCGGCGCTGTTCGGCATGCTCATCGGCATTCCCGCCCTGCGGCTGCAGGGCGACTACCTGGCCATCATCACCCTGGGCTTCGGCGAAATCATCCGCGTGGTCATCGAAAACCTGTCCTTCACCGGCGGCTCGGCGGGGCTGACGCGCATCGCGCGCATGTCCCGCGCGTTTTCCGAGGACCGCGCCCTGTCCTCCGCCATCCAGTTCACCCTGGTGTTCTTCATCACGGCGCTGATCATCGCCAGCATCTTTACCCTGGGCCGCTCCCGCCACGGCCGCGCCATCATCTCCATCCGCGAGAACGCCATCGCGGCGGAAGCCACCGGGATTCCTACCACCCGCTACAAGCTGCTGGCCTTCACCATCGCCTCCTTCTACGCCGGCATCGCGGGCGGTCTGTTCGCCCACCAGACCAGCATCCTCAACGCCAAGATGTTCGGCTTCAACAAGTCCATCGAGTACCTGGTCATGGTTGTGCTGGGCGGCATGGGCTCCATCACCGGCTCCGTGGTCGCTTCCGTAGTTCTGGTCGCCCTTCCTGAAATCCTGCGGGGCCTGGCGGAGTACCGGCTCATCATCTACTCGCTGGCCTTGATTCTCATGATGCTGTTCCGCCCCAAGGGGCTGCTGGGCACAAAGGAGTTCTCCATGCTGGCCTTCTGGGAGGGCATGGAGGCCTTCTTCCGCCGGATATTCAGGCGAAGGGAATCCCAGACCCGCATGCCCTTCCAGCCGCGCTACGACGTGTGGGACAACAAGCCGGTGCTGGAGACGCATTCGCTGGGCATCTCCTTCGGCGGGCTAAAGGCGGCCGAAAATATCGAAATCCACCTGATGGACAATGAGATCGTCGGCCTCATCGGGCCCAACGGCGCGGGCAAGACCACCGTGTTCAACCTATTGACCGGCGTTTACGCGCCGACGGAAGGCCAGGTCATCCTGATGGGCAAACCCGTTCAGGGGCGGATGACCCATCAAATCACCATGGACGGCATCGCCCGCACCTTCCAGAACATCCGCCTGTTCCGCTCCATGAGCGCGCTGGACAATATCAAGGTCGCCTTCCACTCCCGCATGCGCTACTCCACCTTCAGCGCCATCATCCGCAACTCCCGCTGCCTGTCGGAGGAGCGGGGCATCGAGGTGCGCGCGCGGGAGCTGCTGCGCGTGTTCGGAATGGAAGACCTGGCCGAAACCAACGCCGGCTCCCTCCCCTACGGCCAGCAGCGCAAGCTGGAAATCTGCCGCGCCCTGGCATCCAACCCCAAGGTGTTGCTGCTGGATGAGCCGGCTGCCGGCATGAACCCCAGCGAGACGGCCGAGCTGATGCAGACCATCAAGACCATCCGGAGCCAGTTTTCCGTCGCGGTGCTGCTCATCGAGCACGACATGAAGCTGGTCATGGGCATCTGCGAGCGGATTTACGTCCTCAACTACGGCCGGGTCATCGCGCACGGCAGCCCGGAGGAAATCCGCAATAACCCGGAGGTCGTAGCCGCCTACCTGGGGCAGGAACAGGCCGAACAGGCGCAAAAGGAGGCCGCCGATGCTTAAGGTTCAGGACATCAACCTGTTCTACGGCGCCATCCATACGCTGCGCGACATCTCTTTCTCGGTTTCCCCCGGCGAAATCGTCTCCCTCATCGGCGCCAACGGCGCGGGGAAAAGCTCCATCCTAAACGCCATCTCCGGCCTGGTGCCCATTTCCTCCGGCGACATCCTCTTTGAGGACGCCTCCATCCGCAAAATGCCCGCCTACCGCCTGTCCGCCATGGGCCTGGCCCAGGTGCCGGAAGGCCGCCGCGTCTTCTCCCGCATGACGGTGCAGGAGAACCTGGAGATGGGCGCCTTCACGCGCCGGGATACCGCCCAGGTGGCGGAGGACATGGAAGCGGTCTTCGCCCATTTCCCCCGGCTGAAGGAGCGCCGCCGGCAGCTGGCCGGCACCCTTTCCGGAGGCGAGCAGCAAATGCTGGCCATGGGGCGCGCGATGATGGGGCGCCCGCGCCTGCTGATGATGGACGAGCCGTCCATGGGGCTTTCCCCCCTGCTGGTGCAGGAGATATTCGGCATCATCCGCCAGGTCAACCGGGAAGGCACTACCATCCTGCTGGTGGAGCAGAACGCCCAGATGGCGCTGTCCATCGCCCACCGCGCCTACGTGCTGGAGACCGGGCGCATCGTCAAATCCGGCCTGGGGAAGGAACTGATGGAGGACGAGGACGTCCGGAGGGCCTATCTGGGCGGTTAAAACCCTCAGCACAGTGCCCGCGGCATCCGGCAGGCATTTTGGAATGACGCGGTACTGAACGGAGGGCTGCGTCTCCTGAAGCTTCCGTTTCAGTGATTGGGACAATCATAAAGCACGCCCGGAATCCGAAGATCCCGGGCGTTTTGTATTGTTATTGCGAGACCGATTATCCCCTGGCCGCCTTTTCCACCTCCGCCGCGCGTCGGGGGTTCTCCCAGGGCAGGTTCAGGTCCGGCCGGCCGAAATGCCCGTAGGCGGCGGTCTGCCGATAAATCGGCCGACGCAGGTCCAGTTCCCCGATGATGCCGTCCGGGCTGAAGTCCAGGACGCGGGTGAGCGCCGCCGCGATTTTTTCGTCCGGGACGCTTCCCGTTCCGAAGGTCTCCACGTCGAAGCTGACCGGGCGGGCGCGCCCAATGGCGTAAGCCAGGGAAACCTGGCAGCGCTTGGCCAATCCCGCCTCCAGCACGTTGAGCGCGGCGTAGCGGGCCATGTAGGCGCCGGAGCGATCCACCTTGGTGGGGTCCTTGCCGGAGAAGCAGCCGCCCCCGTGCGGGACGAAGCCGCCGTAGGTGTCCACGATGATCTTGCGGCCAGTCAGCCCGCTGTCCCCGGCGGGCCCGCCGATGACGAAGCGGCCGGAGGGATTGACCAGGTATTCGGTGTCCGGGGAGAGCAGGCCCGCGGGTATGACCGCCCGGATGACCTCCTCCATCATCGCCGCCCGGATTTCCTCCTGGGTGACCTTCTCGTCATGGTGCACGGAGATGACCACGTTGCGGACCGAAACGGGCTTCCCGTCCCGGTAGGCCATGCTCACCTGGCTTTTGCCGTCCGGGCGCATCCAGGGCAATTTGCGTGAGCGGCGCACCTCGTCCATCCGCCGGGCCAGGCGGTGGGCCAGGGCGATGGGCATGGGCAGGCGCTCCGGCGTCTCGTCCGTGGCGTAGCCGAACATCATTCCCTGGTCCCCCGCGCCCGTTTGGCGCTTCCCTTCCCCGCGGCCCTCCAGGGCGCTGTCCACGCCCCCCGCGATATCCCGGGACTGCTCGTTGAAGGCGGTCAGCACCGCGCAGGTATGGCCGTCAAAGCCGAACTTGGCGCGGTTGTAGCCCACGTCCAGCACCACCTGCCGCGCGACGTCCTGGATGGGCACGTAAGTTTCGGTGGAGATTTCGCCCATCACGAGGATCAGCCCCGTCGTCGCGCAGGTCTCGCAGGCGACGCGGGCGGCCGGGTCCTCCTGGAGAATCGCGTCCAGCACGGCGTCTGAAATCTGGTCGCACAGCTTGTCCGGGTGCCCTGCGGTCACGCTTTCCGCGGTGTACAGTCTGTCCATCATGACCCCTTTCCTTTCTGTCAAAGAAGCGCCTGGTGACAAGCGCTTCTTTCAGGCCTATCTTCCGGCTTCCGCCGCTGGATGTGGCACCTTGCTTCCGCAGGCTGCCGGGCTTCATCGGGCCAGTCCCCTCCGCCGCTCTTGATAAGCGTATTCACTTGCCGCCGATTATAGCCGTACTCTCAGCTTTCGTCAAGGACAAACCCAGTTGACAAGCGGGCCGCGTTGGGATAGTTTTCAAATGAGATACGGGAGGTGGCCATGATTCTCATCGGCATCTGCGGGCCCAGCGGCTCCGGCAAGACCACGCTGGCGGAAGAACTGGTCCGCGGGATCGGCGCGTCCAGCGCCGTCCTCAAGCAGGACGCCTACTATATCGATTTCCCGGAATTGAGCCTGGAAGAACGGCGGAAGATCAACTTTGACGAGCCGGGGGTGTTCGACCACGCGCTGCTGCTGAAGGACGTGCGCGCGCTGCTGTCCGGCCGGCCCATCACCCGCAAGGCCTATGATTTTGAGCGCTACGCCCGCGACGACAGCAAGGAACTCATCCATCCCGCGGACGTGCTGGTGCTGGAAGGCATCCACGCCTTCTACGACGACCGGCTGTGCGAAGCGATGTTTTTAAAGCTGTACATCAACGTCGAGCCGGACATCTGCCTGCTGCGGCGCATCAACCGTGATTACGCGGAACGGGGCCGCAGCATCGGCAGCATCACCGACCAGTACCTGCGGACCGTGAAGCCGATGTATGACAAGTATATTCGCAACTATATCAACAAGGCTGACGTCATCGTGACCCGGGGCGGAAAGGACGCGCGCATCGTGGAAATCCTGGCGGGCTACCTGCGCGACGCGCTGTAATCCGCTCAACCGGCCAGGTGCTCCGCCAGTACCTTCAGGCCGATGATGATCAGGGCGGCGCCGCCCAGCAGCTGGGCCTTTGCCTGAAAGCGCGCGCCGAAGCGCCGGCCCGTCAGAACCGCCAGGTAGGACAGGGCGAAGGTGACCGCGCCGATGACGCCGACGGCGCGCCAGATATTGGTATCCAGCATCTCGAAGGCGATGCCGGCGGCCAGCGCGTCGATGCTGGTGGCGACGCTCAGCGCCATCAGCTCCAGGAAGCGCAGCGGCTTGCACACCAGCGCCTCCCCTTCACTTTTGCGGGACTCCAGGATCAGTTTGACGCCGATGAAGGCCAGCAGGCCAAAGGCGACGTAATGGTCAAAGGCGTGGATATGCCTGGAAAAGGCGCTGCCCAGCAGGTAGCCCGCCAGCGGCATCAGCGCCTGGAAACAGCCGAAGGACGCGGCGATGGCCAGGCTCTCGCCCCGCTCCCTGCTGTCTCCCATGCACGCCCCCTTGCACAGGGCGACCGCGAAGGCGTCCATCGCCAGCCCCGCCGCCAGCGCGAGCAGTTCCCACGTTCCCATCCGGCTTCCCCTCTGAAAATTCCGGGCGGATTGTAGCAGAGGCGGGAACTTATGTCAATTTTATGAAGCAATCTTTAAAAAACGTTTGCCTGTTCCTTTTCCCTGTGATAAAATCAAGGCGGAAATCCATGCGGAAACCGGCGTTTTCCGGAAAGCGCGCAAGAAACGCTGCGGCATGAACGTTCGATGGATGAAGCCCGGCAACAGCCCGGGCGAGGACGGCCGGCGGCAGCCGGCGCAAGGATGGGATGGAATGATGCGCAAACACGCGAAAAGTTGGCTCCTGGCGGCGGCGCTGTTGCTGATCGCCGCGGTGCTGGCCGGCTGCACGGCGACCCCCGACAACACCGGGGGCGTTCAGGGCGGCCAGGGAAACGACGTTCCCTTCCCGACCCGCAGGCCGGACATTGTCCAGCAGTCCCCGACGCCGACGCCGACCCTCGGCGGGATTATCAACCCGCCCAGCCCCAGTTCCCTGATTATCGAGCCCTCTCCCGGCGGCTGGGGCAGCATCATCACAAGCCCGCAGCCGTTCGCCACGCCCACCATCAGCGGCTGGGGCGGTATTCTGGTGCAGTCCAGTTCCCCCAACCCCTCTGTAAGCCCCGCGCCCACGCCCTTCCTGCTGAAGCTGGGCTCCAGCGGGCCGGAGGTACGCAGCGTGCAGCAGCGGCTCAAGGCCCTGCGCTATGATATCGGCACGGTGGACGGGGACTTCGGTAAGGCGACCGAGGCGGCCGTCAAGGCCTTCCAGGCGCGCAACGGCCTGTCTCCGGACGGCGTCGTCGGCACGCAGACCCTCAACAAGCTCAATTCCTCCTCTGCCCTGCCGCCCCGGCCTACCGCGACACCCACGCCCCGCATCAACACCAACGTCTATCTGCAAAGCGGCTCCTCCGGTGCGGACGTTCGCCGCATCCAGGAGCGGCTGATTTCCCTGGGATACCTGCTGGGCACCCCGACCGGGCGGTTTGACAATGCCACCACCGCCGCGGTATATGCCTTCCAGCAGCGCAACACCGCCTACGCTGACGGCATCGCAGGCAAACTGACGCTGGAAAAACTGTACTCCTCCTCCGCCCGCGGCACCTCCACACCCCAGGGCATCATCGGAACCTCCCTTCATCGGGGGATGAACGACTCCGCCGCCGTCCGCCTGGTGCAAAGCCGGCTCAAGAACCTTCGCTTCTACACCGGCGGCATCGACGGCGACTTCGGCGCCTCCACGGAGGCCGCTGTCAAAGCCTTCCAGCAGGCGAACCGCTTAACGCCCGACGGCAAGGTGGGCTCGGAAACCTTTGACCGCCTGTTCAGCCAGGATGCCGACGGCGGCCGGGTGACACCCCGCCCCACGCAGACTCCCGTCCCCACCCGGATTCCCCACTATGTGAACGTCACCCCCAACCCCTACGGGCAGTACGTGACTCTGGAGGAAGGTCACAGCGGCGCGCTCGTGCGCGCGCTGCAGCAGGCGCTGAAGAACCAGGGCTTCTTCGACCTGACGGTCGACGGGCTCTATGGCTTCGGCACGACCGACGCGGTCAAGGCCTTCCAGCGCGCCAAGGGCCTGACAGTGGACGGCAAGGCCGGCCAGGCCACCCAACGCATCCTCTTCGAGGGCAATTACCCCTCCGGCTCGTAATTCATTCTTTTATACGGCAAAGCGGTTCCTGCGCTGTGCGGGAACCGCTTTTTCAACCTTTCCGGCCGCGCGCGAGACACTCTACTACCGCAGCGCGGCGTAAGCGGTGAAAAGGTCAGGACAAGGCTGACAAGAATCAGCATCCGGTCGTAGGGCGCCCCGTAGGTCTTCAAGCCAAAGGCGTTGAGGAGGAAGAGGGCGGCGCAGCAGGCCACGGTCAGCCACTGCAGGGGCGCCTTCGCCAAGAACACGCTGGCGATCGCCATCAGGATGGGGGCCAGCATCATCAAGGATGCCAGGATAAACGTCAGGGGGCTCATGCGCGCGCCGTCGATGACTGCCGCGTCCTGCCCCTTTTCGTAAGTCCGGAGCACGTCGCCCGGCAGGTAGACATGATCAGCGCGGCCCACAGGACGGCCAGCCGGATGTTTCTCGCCTCCAGCCTTATACGCCTTCACCCGCAGAGACGTTGAGGACTAGGCTGCCGCGCTTGCGTCCGGTCTGCGCGTAGCGGTGGGCATCAGCCGTTTCCTCCAGCGGATAGGTTTTGTCGATGACCGCGCGGACCCGTGTTCCCTGCGGGCGGCACAGGGTCGCGGTGTCTCCTTCAGAAAAAAAGTCCCGCCGGGTTCCTCCGGCGGGCAGGCGGGTGGATACGGGACTCAGAACAGCGCTTCCACAAACTCCGCGGCGTCAAAAGCCTGCAGGTCGTCGATGCCCTCGCCCACGCCGACGTACCAGACCGGCACGCCCACCTCGCGGCGGACGGCCAACGCGACGCCGCCCTTGGCGGTGCCGTCCAGTTTGGTCAGGATGATGCCGTTGACGTCGGCGACCTCCTTAAACATCTTCGCCTGGGTGATGCCGTTCTGCCCGGTGGTGGCGTCCAGCACCAGCATGCTGCGTACCTCCGCCTCCGGGTATTCCCGCGCGATGACGCGGCGGATCTTCCCCAGCTCGTCCATCAGGTTCTTCTTGTTGTGCAGACGGCCCGCGGTGTCCACGATCAGCAGGTCCGTGCCCTTTGCCTTCGCGGACTGGATGGCGTCGAAGACCACCGCGGCCGGGTCGGCGCCGTGCTGCTGGCGAACCAGGGGCACGTCCGCGCGCTGCGCCCACACCTGCAATTGCTCATCCGCCGCCGCGCGGAAGGTGTCCGCTGCCGCCATCACGACGCTGCGCCCGGCTTCCCGGAAACGCAGGGCCAGCTTGCCCACGGTGGTCGTCTTGCCCACGCCGTTCACGCCGACCACCAGCATGACCATCGGCCATTTGAGGGGAGGGCGCGGCACGTCCATCTCCCGGATCATGATGCTTTTCAGCGTCTCCCGCGCCATTTGCGGGTCCCGGATGCGTTCCTTCGCGACGGCGGCCTTCAGTTCCCCGATGATTTCCTCCGTTGCCTGGACGCCGGCGTCCGACAGCAGGAGGATGTCGGTCAGCTCCTCGAAGAAGTCATCGTCCACCGTCCCCGCGTGCCGGGTCAGCTCGTTGATGCGCTGGGTCAACTGGCCCCTGGTCTTGCTCAGCCCTTCCTTGAGCCGGGCGAAAAATCCTGCCATGTCGTCCTCCTTTACGCCGGGTATTCCTGCAGGCTGACGGAAATCATGTCCGACACGCCCTTCTCCCGCATGGTAACGCCGTAGAGCGCGTCGCATCGCTCCATGGTGCCCTTGCGGTGGGTGATGACGATGAACTGCGTGTCCAAGGCGAACTCCGCCAGGAAATCCGCGAAGCTGCTGATGTTGGCGTCGTCCAGCGCCGCCTCGATTTCGTCCAGCACGCAAAAGGGCGTCGGCTTGAGCCGGAGCATCGCGAAGAGGATGGCAATAGCCGTTAGCGCGCGTTCCCCGCCGGATAGCAGCGACAGCAGCTGCAGCTTCTTGCCCGGCGGCTGTGCCTTGATGTTCACGTCGCAGTCCAGGGGGTTGTCCGGGTCCGACAGCTCGAGGCTGGCCTGTCCGCCGGCGAAGAGGCGCCTGAAGGTCTCCCTGAAGTGCTGGTTGAGTAGCTCCAGCTCTCGGACAAACTGTTTTTCCATCTGCCCCTTGAGCTGTTTGATCAGACCCTGCAGGTCCTCCCGCGCCTTTTCAGCGTCTGCTCGCTGCGCGGACAGGTCGTCATACCGCGCCCGGGTCGCCGCGTATTCCTCCAGCGCGTGGACGTTGATGGCGCCCATCTCCTTGATTTCCCTGCGGATTTCAGCCGCTTCCCGCTCGCCGCGGGGCAGCTCGAACCCTTCCCGGACCCGCAGCTCCTCCGCCAGCGCGAGCGTCAGCTCGTGGGCGTTCCACAGCTGGGCGGCCATGGACTGCAGTTCCTCCTCCAGCCTGGCTACGCTCACTTCGCCCTTGTGCAGCCGCTGGGCGTCTTCCGCGTGCCGCTGGTGGGCCTGCTCAGACTGGTCCATCGCCTCCTTCTGCCGAAGCGCCTGCCCGCGGCGGCGTTCTTCGGCTTCCCGTGCATTCCGGGACGCTTCCAGCACCTCCTCCCGCAGGAGGGCTTCCTGCGCCGACAGCTTCTCCCTGGCCAGCGCTTCCCGTGCGATGCCTTCCCGCAGTTTTTCGGCTTCCCGTGCCAGCCGCTCCCCGCGGGAGATGAACTGCCCCTGCTCCTTGTCCAGCCGTGCCGCGTCGCGCGCGGAAACGTCCAAGCGATGGGCCAGCTGGGTCCGCTCCTCGCGGCGTTCTTCCACGGCAGCCCTGGCCGCTTCCTCTTCCTGCCGCGCCTCAAGAAACGCGCGGCGGAGGGCCTCACCCTCCTCCTCGGTCTGCCGCTGCCCCTGGTCGATCTGCGCGCTGGCCGCGTCCGCCTGGGCCAGGTCCTCGCGCAGTTCCGCCATCATGCCCTTCAGCTGCATAGCGGCGGCCGCGGTCTGGTCCAGGCGCTGCACCGCCTGCCCCACGTTTTCCTCCGCTCGGCGAAGGTATTCCTCATCCCGCGCCACGGCGATTTCTTCTTCCTGGAGGTCCTTGTTCGCCTGCGCTGCCTTTTCCCGCAGGGATTCCAGCCGGACGGCGGCCGCCTTCAGGGCGGATTGACGAGCCGCCAATGCTTTTTCCCCGTCGGTGACGGCCTGTTCCAGCTCCTTGATTTCCCGTTCCCGGCCCAGCAGGCTCACTGCGCGTTCCCTGACGGAGCCGCCCGTCATCGCGCCGCCCGCGCGCAGCACGTCGCCCGGCAAGGTCACCACGTTGAAGGCCTGCCCGCCCGCGCGGGAGACGGCGATGCCGGCATCCAGGTCCCGCACCACGGCCGTCCGTCCCAGCAGGGAATCGACGACGCGCTTGAACTCCGGCGCGCAGTCCACCAGTTCGCCGGCGATCCCCAGGCATCCCGGATGCGACAGCGCCTGACGCTCCCTGGGGCTAAGCGCCCTGGGCTGCACCGCGCTTTGGGGCAGGAAGGTGGCCCGGCCCAACCTGTTTTCCCGCAGGTAGTCGATCAGTTCCTTCGCGGTTTCCTCATCCCGGGTCACGATGTGCTGCAGCGCGCCGCCCAGCGCCATCTCGACGGCCGTTTCCATCTCTTTTGGAACCCGGATGATTTCCGCCACGGTGCCATAGACCGCGGGGTTGCCCTTGGCCTTTGCCATCGCCAGCCGGACGGGCTGACCGTACCCCTCGTGGGCTGCCGCGGTTTCCCGCAGCGCCACCAGCCGCGCCCGGGTTCGCTGCAGGGCGTTTTCCGCGTGCTGTTGTTCCTCCTGCGCCTGCCGGTTTTCCTCGGCCGCCTGGCGGGCTGATTCCTCATGGCGCTGCGCGACCGCTTTCAAGCTTTCCGCTGTTTCCCGGGAATTCTGCAGTCTTTCCCCCGCCTGCCGCTCCTCTTCCCGCCGCAGCGCAAGCGCGCCGGCCAGTTCTGAAAGCCCCCCTTCCAACTCCGCCAGCCGGCCTTCCGCCTGGTTCAGCATCGCCCGCCGGCGCGCCTGGTTTTCCCGCGCGTCGCTGCGGCTGTTGGCGATGTTCAGCACCAGCGCGCGGTGGTCTTCCAGCGCCTGCTCCGCCCTGTCAAGAAT
>JAPXQZ010000009.1:0-17831 GCA_033813835.1 Clostridia bacterium
GGAAGGTCTTCAGCGAAATCACCGGCATGGACGATATGACCTTCCAGCCCGCGGCGGGCGCCCACGGCGAGTTCCTGGGGCTGCTGCTCATCAAGAAATACCATGAGAAGCGCGGGGACCTCAAGCGCACCCGCGTGCTGGTGCCGGACTCAGCCCACGGAACCAACCCGGCCAGCGCCGCGATGGTGGGCTTTACGGTCACGCACCTGCCCTCGGACGAGAACGGATGTGTCAGCCTGGACGCCCTGAAGGCCAGCCTGGACGACACGGTGGCCGGCCTGATGCTGACCAACCCCAACACGGTGGGCATCTTCGACCCTAACATCCTGGAAATCACCCGGCTGGTGCATGAGTCGGGCGGCCTGAACTACTACGACGGTGCCAACCTCAACGCCATCATGGGCTGGGTGCGTCCGGGCGACATGGGCTTCGACGTCGTCCACCTCAACCTGCACAAGACCTTCTCCACCCCCCACGGGGGCGGGGGGCCCGGCGCGGGCCCGGTCGGCTGCAAGAAGCACCTCCTTCCCTTCCTGCCCCGCTCCTTGATGGGGGAAAAGCGGCCGAAGGACTCCGTCGGCCAGATCCGCGCCTTCTACGGCAACTTCCTGGTGGTGGTCCGCGCGCTGACCTACGCCCTGACCCTGGGGCGCGAGGGGCTGCCGGAGACCTCCGGCATGGCCGTCCTCAACGCCAACTACCTCATGCGCCAGATCGAGGACGTCTTCCCGCCCTATTATGACCGCATCTGCATGCACGAGTTCGTCGTCTCGCTGGACAAGGTCAAGAAGAAGCACGGCGTGGGCGCGCTGGACGCGGCCAAGTGCCTGTTGGACTACGGCATGCACCCGCCCACCATGTACTTCCCGCTGATCGTCCCGGAAGCCCTGATGATCGAGCCCACCGAGACCGAGAACCGCGAGACCTTGGACGATGCGGCGAAGGCCTTCCACGACATTTTCAGGATGATTCAGGAGGAACCGGACAAGCTGCACCAGTGCCCCCTGACCACGCCCATCGGGCGGCCCGACGAGGTCGGCGCCGCGCGCAACCCGGTGGTGCGCTACGCGTTCAAAGAATAACAGTCAACCAGCCAATCCAAACCCTGGGGCGCCGCGGCAAGCGGCGCCCTTCATTGATCATGTCTGGCAATTCCCGGAAGCGCTGCGCGCCGGCCAAAGCCCATTGATGCAAAGCCTGTTCCGCCGGCCCTGCCGCGAGGTACAGCGGATATGCGGTTTGTTTGAATCAATGAGATCCGGGTAAGTAAGAGAAACTTTTCTACTGCTTTGGACGACGCGCCTGCTTCCGATTCAGGCGGACTGGAGCCGCCGGATTTCAACCGTCAAACGATGCCCGTCCGGACCGGCCATGAGTCTGTGCCAAATCGCATAGGCCTGAATCGAAACTCTGAACAACAAGAAGGAAGATGGTGAAAAAGACGCTGTCCCTGGCGCTGTGCGCCCTGCTGCTCCTATCTGCCCTGCCGCTGTTTGCCCTGCCCGCGTCCATGATTTCCAGTGTCAACTTAAACGTAGACAAGCTGTACGCCTTTGTCGGCGACAAGCTCCAGTGAAAAACCAGCCACCTCGTGCTGGGCACCGGGCCCTTTCAGTACGCCTATAGGGTGTATTGGTCATCCGCCGGCGGAGAAAACATGCCGTATAGCGGATTGTTCAGTTCTGTGGATGCGCCTGCTTTCTCCGTGACAGCTGGGCGGGTTGGTTACTATGAGGCGACCGTATTCGTGTACGATGTAGGGTAAAACAACTATTCCCCGGTAAAAACCCTGACGGGCACCTCGGCAACCCTCACGAGCTTGACGCCCGACACCGTCTATTACTTCAAGGTGGTGGCGTTCAGACGGCTCTACACGACGAACTATTATTCGCCATTCTCCGCCTACATGGGCATCCGGACCTTGCGCTGACCCGTGTAAGAATAAACCGGCTGCCGCCTGACAGCCGGTTATCCGATGTGCAGCCCGGGGGCTGGCGCAGTCTCAGCCCAGGCGGTACTCTGCTCTGCCCTCCGGCTGCCCTGACATCTCCTCCTGCTTTTTCCGGTATTTCTCCCCGTCGTTGCCCAAAACGGCATAGGAGGCGATTTTGCTTTCCTCCACCCCCGGCTGGTTGAAGGCGTCGATGTCCAGCAATTCGCCCGCGTAGGCGGTCGCCATCATGAAGAAGTACAGCAGCTCGCCGATGGTGTGCGCGTTGACCTGGGGCAGCAGGATGGTCTGGCTCATCCGCCCCGCGCGCAGCAGCGCGTATTGGGTGCCCTTGAACTCCGCGTCCAGCAGCTGCGAAAGGGTCTTGCCGCCCAGGAAAGCCACGTCCGGGAATTCCGCGCAGCCGTGGGGGATGGCCGCGTCCTTCCGGAACGCGCCAACCCGCAGGAAGGTGACGATTTTATCGTAGGGCCCCTCGGTGTACAGCTGTAGCTGGCTGTGTTGGTCGGTCACCCCCAGGGACTTGACAGGGGTCTGGCCCACGTTGACGGCCATGCCCTTCCGGGTCACGTTCTTGCCCAGGCTCTCCGCCCACAGCTGGCAAAACCAGTCCGCCATATACTTGAGGCTGTCCGCGTAGGGCATCATGACCAGCACATTGACGCCCAGCTCCTCCATCGCGACGACCTGCAGCACCGCCTCCAGCAGCGCCGGGTTTTTCCAGGGATCCTCCTCCCGGCAGCGGGCGTCCATCGCGGCCGCGCCCTTGAGCATTTCCCGGATATCGACGCCGCAGACCGCCGCGGGCAGCAGGCCCACGGGAGACAGTTCGCTGAACCGCCCACCCACGGAGGAAGGCACGAAGAAGTGCCGGAACCCCTCCTTTCTGGCCAACTGGATCAGGTTGCCCTTCTCCCGGTCCGTGGTCGCGATCACGTGCTCCTGCCAGCCTTCTCCTACCCTTTCCTGCAGCAGCCGACTGATGATCAGGTACTGGCTCATCGTCTCCGCCGTCGCGCCGGACTTGGTCACGACGTTGAAGCAGGACTTGGTCACGTCGATGACGTCCAGCAGCGCCAGCATCCGCTCCGGGTCGATGTTGTCCTCCACGTACAGCCGGGGCCCTCCCCGCGCATCACGGGGAAGCTCGTTATAGCGCAGATGGTTGAGGGCCTGCTGCACGGCGATGGGGCCCAGCGCGCTGCCGCCGATGCCCAGCACGACGAAGTTCTCAAACCGTCCGCGCACCCATTCGGCGGTCTGTTCAATCTCTTCCAGAATCCCGTCCTGGTTGTACGGCAGTTCCGTCCACCCCAGCCATCCGGTGCCCCGCGCCTTCCGGACCGCGCGGTGCGCGGCGCGCGCCTGTTCCTCCCGGTCTGCCACCATGTCCCGGCTGATGCCGTACTGGGCGCCCACGACGTCGCTCATCAAGTGGTTGACGTCCAGCACGATTCCCGTCTTTTGATTCTCCATACCCTGCCTCCCCCGGATTTTTCATCAGTATATCACGCCGGGGCACATCCGTGCCGCTTTTGGGCGGTCTGCCCAGCCGCGCTTGTTTGAACCGCCGCGTCCGGCGTGATATAATCATCCCCCGATCATAGAAAAGGAGCGGCTTTTCTTGAAAGCACCCCTGCTCAGCGTTATCATTCCGGTTTACAACGCGCGGGAAACCCTGCCCCTTGCCCTGGACAGCGTGCTGGCGCAGGGGATGGACGATATGGAAATCATCCTGGTGGACGACGGCAGCCGCGACGACAGCCTGGACGTCTGCCGCGCGTACGCACATCGGCACCCCTTTATCCGCTTCACCAGCCAGCAAAACGGCGGGCCGGCCGCTGCGCGCAACACCGGATTGCAGATGGCAACCGGGCGCTACGTCTCCTTCGTCGACAGCGACGATACCCTGCTGCCCGGCGCGTATGCCGGCCTGCTGGCCTGCGCGGGCGGCGCGGATCTCGTCATCGCGCACTTCAACCTGCTGATGGGCAGCCAGGTTCTCGACCGCGGCTACGTCAAGGAAAACACGGTGATGAACCAGCGGCGCTTCCTGCACGCGCTGGCGCGCCGCCCCGGCAGCTATTACTATTCCGCCCTGTGGAACAAGCTGTATTCCCGTGACTTGATTGTGCGCAACGGCCTCTTCTTTGACCCTAGGATGAGTTGGGGGGAGGATTTCGAGTTCAACATGCGCTTTTACCGCCACGTCCGGAAGGTCGGCTTTTACAAGGAACCGATCTACAACTACCGCCGCACCGTCTCCGGGCAGACCTGGCGGACGATGTTCGAGTTCAACCGCAGTTTCACTATCAAGGCGACGCTGTACAAAAGCCTCAAGGAACTCTACCGCTCGGCCGGGCTGTACAGCCGCTACCGCCCCCACATTACCCTGTACATCTTCAACGTCACCATCAGCCAGTAAGGGAGGGAGGAATGACCGGCGCCGTCACGCGCATCCGCGGCGTCCGCCTCTTCCCGGGGGTGGAGGGCGGCCGCGCGCTTCCGATGGTCGAAAATGGCTGCGTTCTCGTCCGGGACGGGCGCTTTTTGTATGCCGGTCCCGCGGAAGAAGCGTTTGAAACAAAGGTGGCGGAAGACGTCGATGGGCGGGGGATGCTGCTGATGCCCGCCCTGGCCAACGCGCACGCCCACAGCGCGATGACCCTGCTGCGCGGCGCCGGCGCGGAGCTGCCGCTTCGGGATTGGCTGTTTCAGGTCATCTTCCCGCTAGAAAGGCGCCTGGACGAACAATCGGCCTACGCCGGCGTGATGCTGGCCGCCATGGAATACCTGCGCTGCGGCGTCACCGCGGTCAACGACATGTACATGTTCCCCGCCGCCACCGCCCGCGCGCTGGGGGAGACCGGCCTACGCACGCTGATTTCGGACGCCTGCGTGGAGTTTGGCGAGGGGGAGCGCCAGCTTCAAAGCGCCCTGCGCTTCCACCAGGAATACCATGGAAGCTTTTCCGGGCGCGTCCGCGCCGGCGTCAGCGTGCACGCGGAATACACCAGCACACCGGAACTGGTCCGCCGCCTGGTGAAGGCGGCGGAGGGCCTGAACAACGTGGTGCACGTGCACGTAAGCGAGACGGAACGCGAAGTACAGGAGTGTTTCACGCGCCACGGCAGGAGCCCGGTACGCTACTTCCACGATCTGGGGCTGTTTTCCATGCCGGCCGTTGCCGCGCACTGCCTGACCGTCGACGATGATGACCTGAACCTGCTGGCCCGTGACGGCGTCACCGCCGCCCTCAACCCCGTGAGCAACCTGAAGCTGGGCAGCGGTACCGCGCCGGTGGAGCGGATGCTGGCGCACGGCGTCCGCCTGGCGATCGGCACGGACGGCGCGGCCAGCAACGACAACCTGGATCTGTTTGAGGAGATGAAGCTGACCGGCCTTATACAAAAGGGCGTCCTGCGCGACCCGACCGTGGTGCCCCCGGAGGCCGTATTCGAAGCGGCGACGCGGGGCGGCTTCGCTGCGATGGGCTTTCCGCAGACCGGAATCATCCGCGAAGGCTGGCAGGCGGACTGCGTTCTGGTGGATCTGGACGCGCCCAACCTCGTCTGCGCGGCGGATTTTCCGGCCGCCCTCGTCTACGCCGCGCGGGGGGATAACGTCAAAATGACCATGGCGGCGGGCCGGGTGCTCTACCGGGACGGCGAGTACCTTACCCTGGACGCGGAAAAGGTCACCCGGGAAGCAAGGGACGCATCGCGGCGCCTGCGGTCCGGGTCCTGAGAAAGGGCGTCCCGCTTGCCAATCAATGTAAAATCTGGTAGTATATTTCCGCGCGTGGATGCGCCTTTCTTTTCGGCACGGCAGGCAGGCTTGCGGCCGCCAGACGGCGGCTTCTCATTTTGACAGAAATTGGAGCGTATGCGATGAGCAACCAGCATGAGCACAGCAACAAGACGGTCGTCTCGGTGGAGGGAATGAAGAAACTGGAGGAAAAGCTCCTCTACCTGTCCACCATCCGCCGCGCGGAGGTGGCGGAGCAGATCGCCGTCGCCCGCGGGTTCGGGGATCTGAGTGAGAACGCGGAGTACGACGAGGCCAAGAATGAACAGTCCCGCCTGGAGGCGGAAATCATCGACCTGGAGAACACCATCCGCACGGCGCTGGTCATCGACGACACGGACGTCGCCACCGACAAGGTCAACATCGGCACGACCGTCCGGGTCTATGACGACGAGCTGAAGGAGGAGACGGAATACACCATCGTAGGCGCTCGGGAGAGCGACCCGATGAACAACCGCATCTCCAACGAAAGCCCGATGGGCGCCGCCCTGCTGGGCAAAAAGAAGGGGCAGACCGTCAAGGTGCACGCGCCGGGCGGCCTGGTAACCCTCAAAATCAAAGAAATCAAAGCCAAGAAGTAAGGAGCGCGGCATGTCGCAGCAGACGGACCAGGGGAGGGACTTCTCCGAACAGGAAGGCATCCGCCGCGCCAAGCTCGGCGAACTGATGGAAGCCGGGCAAAGCCCCTACCTGCACACCCGCTATAACCTGACCCACGACAGCCAGGGCGTCAAGGACGCCATCCAGGCGCTGGAAGGCCAGGGCATCTCCATCGCCGGGCGCATGATGTCGCGGCGGGTGATGGGCAAGGCGTCCTTCGCCCACCTGCTGGACAGCCAGGGGCAGATCCAGGTGTACGTGCGGCGGGACGACGTTGGGGACGAGGCTTACCAGGCGTTCAAGTCCTACGACCTGGGCGACGTGCTGGGCGTATCCGGCAAGGCTTTCGTGACCAAGACGGGCGAAGTCAGCGTGCACGCGGAGCAGCTGACGCTGCTGAGCAAATGCTTAAAACCCTTGCCCGAAAAATGGCACGGGCTGCAGGATCCCGACCTGCGCTACCGCCAGCGCTACCTGGACATGATCGTCAATCCCGCGGTGCGGGATACCTTCCAGAAGCGGACCCGCATCATCAACGCCATCCGCCGCTTCGCGGACGGCCGCGGCTTCCTGGAGGTGGACACCCCCATCCTGCACACGCTGGAAATCGGCGCCGCTGCCCGCCCCTTCAAGACCCATCACAATACCTTGGACATCGATATGTTCCTGCGGGTGGAAACCGAACTGTACCTGAAGCGCTTGATTGTGGGCGGGTTTGACAAGGTCTACGAAATCGGCCGCATCTTCCGCAACGAAGGCATGGACGCCACGCACAACCCGGAGTTCACCTCCATCGAGATGTACCAGGCCTATGCGGATTACGGGGATATCATGCGGCTGTGCGAGGAGCTGATTTCCGCGGTCGCAAAAGACGTGACCGGCGGTACGAAGGTCACCTACCAGGGGCAGGACATCGAGCTGGCGGCGCCCTGGCCGCGGCTGTCCATGGCGCAGGCCGTGCAGCAGGCATCCGGAATCGACTATTTTTCCTGGCAAACCGAGGAGGAGGCGCGCGCGTGCCTGAAGGAGCGCGGCATCCAGGTCGAGCCCGGCGCTTCCCGGGGCGACTGCCTGGCCGCGCTGTTTGACGAATACGTCGAAGCCACGCTGGTCCAGCCCACCTTCATCACGGACTATCCCGTCGAAATCTCCCCCCTGGCCAAGCGCAAGCCGGACGACCCCCGCTTGACGGAGCGCTTCGAGCTGTTCATCTATGGCAGCGAGTTTGCCAACGGATTTTCCGAGCTCAACGACCCAATCGACCAGCGCGCGCGCTTTGTGCGGCAGGTGGAGGAGCGCCGGCGCCTGGGCGGCAAGAACGCGACAGTGGATGAGGACTACCTCAACGCACTGGAGCACGGCCTACCGCCCACGGGCGGCATCGGCATCGGGGTGGACCGGCTGATCATGCTGCTGACGGACAACGCTTCCATCCGGGACGTCCTGCTGTTCCCGACCATGAAGCCCCTGGGTTGACCGTGCGCTTCACAGCCCGGCCGGGCCGAAGGGATCTCCGGGAGCACGTCCGCCACTACGCCTGGGTATACCTGCTGGTCATCGCCCTGTCCTACGGGCTGTGGAATCTGATATATGCCCAGACAGCCTACCGCACCCCGCAAAGCGCTCGCGTCGACGTCTACGTCCAGTCCGCCGCCGGGCAGGAAGACCTCAACGCCTACCTGGAGTCCATCCGGAAGGCGTCCCTGCCGGGGCTGGAGCTGGCCAGCGCGGTGATGCTCATCCCGCCTGCGGCCGCGGGGGAATACTACGCCAACGTGCAGTTGGTCACCTACCTGGCCGCCCGCGAGGGGGACATCTACATGCTGACCGTCGCGGACTTCAAGCGGCTGGCCTCCCAGGGCGCCTTCCTGGACCTCGGGCCCGCTGTCCAGTCCGGTCTGCTGGACGCGTCGGGCATCGCGCTGGACGCGGGGCGCGTCAAACGGGTCTTTGAAAACGAGCGGGGCGAGATGTCCGCCTCCGAAACGGATTACCTGTTCGGCATCCCGGCGGACGGGCTGGACGGCTTTTTGCGCAACGCGAACGTGGACAGCCGCGGCCTGGTGCTCTGCGTCGCGGAGGGCAGCGGCAACCGGGATATGGCGGTCGCCTTCCTGGGCGCGATGATCCAGGCAGCCCGCGGCGGCGGTATCGAATGAAAGCGGCGACATGGCAGCGATGAAATATCAGGCGGTTCTCTTCGACCTGGACGGCACCCTGTCCGACTCGGCGCCCGGTATCCTGGCGGGCGTCCGCTTCGCGCTTGAGAAAATGGGGCGGGACGTGCCGGAGGAGCCCGTCCTCCGCTGTTTCCTGGGGCCGCCCCTGGTGGACAGCTTTATGCCGTTTTGCGGGATGACCCGCGGGGAGGCGGAGCAGGCGCAGGATTATTACCGGGAGTACTACCACCGGACCGGGTACCTGGAAAACGCGGTCTATCCCGGCGTCCGTGGGTTGCTCAAGGCGCTGAAGGAGCAGGGCGCCTTTCTGGGCGTCGCCACGCACAAGCCCCTGGCGCCCAGCCTGAAAATCCTGGAAGCCTTCGGCATCCTGCGCTACTTTGACACAGTGGCGGGGCCGACGGACGCGGAGGACCGGGACCTTACCAAGGGGGACCTCATCCAGCGCGCGCGGCCGCAGGGCCTGTCCTGCGTGATGGTCGGGGACCGCGCCAGCGACTTATTAGGCGCGCGCCAGGTCGGCATCCCGATGATCGCCGCGCTGTACGGCTATGGAAGCGAGGCGGAATTCGACGCCGTGGGCGCCGTACAGAAGGCATTCTCGCCCGAAGACCTCTTCGGGCTGCTGGGCGTCCCAAAACCGGCGCCCCGCGGATACTTCATCAGTTTTGAAGGCAATGACGGCAGCGGCAAGTCCACCCAGGCGCGGTTCCTGGCGAAGCGGCTCGCCGCCTGCGGGTACGACGTACTGCTGACGCGGGAGCCGGGCGGGACGCCGGTGGGCGAAAAAGTGCGCGAGGTTCTGCTGCAGCGGGAAAACATGGACATGGAAGCCATGACCGAGGCGCTGCTGTTCGCAGCCGCCCGTGCGCAGCACGTGCGGCAGGTCATCCGGCCCGCGCTGGAACAGGGCAGGCTGGTCATCAGCGACCGCTTCGTCGATTCCAGCATCGCCTACCAGGGGGCGGGCCGGGGCCTGGGCATGGACCTGGTGCGCCGGATCAACGCGCCTGCGGTTGACGGCTGCATGCCGGACACGACGGTTTTCCTGCGCCTCGACCCTAAGGAGGGAATGAAACGCCGCAGCCGCTCCGGGAACATCGACCGGCTGGAGCAGGAGGGCGACGCCTTCCACAGCGCGGTGGGCGAGGCTTACCGGGATCTCATCGGGAAGGACCGCCGTTTCATCGCCGTCACGTCCCAGCCCAACAAGCTGGACACGGCGGAGGACGTGTTCTCCCGGGTCACCACCAGGCTGACGGAGGACGGAATTCCATGAGCCGCGTGGTGGTCGGGATGTCCGGCGGCGTGGATTCCGCCGTGAGCGCCCTGCTGCTCAAGCGGCAGGGTTTCGACGTCGTCGGCGCCTTTATGAACAACTGGGAGGAAAAAGACGAAAACGGCGTCTGTGCCGCCCAGCGGGACTGGCAGGACGTGCAGGACACCTGCGAGGTCATCGGCATCCCCTGTTATTCCGTCAATTTCTCAAAAGAGTACGAAGAGCGCGTTTTTTCGCTCTTCCTGTCGGAATACCGCCTGGGCCGGACCCCCAACCCGGACGTGCTGTGCAACCGGGAAATCAAGTTCAAGGCTTTCCTGGATTACGCGCGCAAGGCGGGGGCAGAGCGGATGGCGACCGGGCACTTCGTGCGGACCGACGGGGAAGGGCGCCTGTTGCGGGGCGCCGACCCCGGCAAGGAGCAGAGCTATTTCCTGTACATGCTCAAGCGGCCGCAGCTGCGCCAGAGCCTGTTCCCCGTCGGAAACATGACCAAGCCGCAGGTGCGCGCGCTGGCCCTACAGGCGGGGCTGCCGGTCGCGGAAAAGAAGGACTCGACCGGCATCTGCTTTATCGGCGAGCGCCGGTTCAAAACCTTTCTGCAGGGTTTTCTGCCCGCCCAGCCCGGGGACGTCCGGGATCCGGACGGAAACCTGCTGGGGCGGCACGAAGGGCTGATGTACTATACCATCGGCCAGCGGCGCGGCCTGGGCATCGGCGGGCGCGGCGACGGGCGCGGCTGGTTCGTGGCCGCTAAGGATGTGGAGCGCAATGTGCTGACCGTTGTCCAGGGAGAGGATCATCCCCTGCTGTTTTCCCGGGGTGCCGACGTGGAGAATCTCACCTGGGTCGGGGAGGCGCCGGGCGCGGAGGGGGTGCCCCTGCCCCTCTCCGTCAAGCTGCGCTACCGCCAGCCGGACCAGCGCGCCGTGTTCGTTTATTCGGGAAACGCCGGACGCCTCACGTTTGAAACGCCGCAGCGCGCGGTGACCCCGGGGCAGAGCGCCGTCTTCTATCGGGGGGAGGAGTGCCTGGGCGGCGGCGATATTTCGCGCGCCGTCCCCTGAGCCGGACGGTCCAGGCGCGGCCTATAGCCCGACCGCGTCCGCGGAAAGGCGGTCCGTATAGTGGAAAAACCGCCCGTTGACCCGCATGGCGTAGTGGAGCGCGTCAAAGGGGAACAGGGAAAGCTCTGTGCGCCCAAACGCGCCTTCCAGCGTGTATTCCGCCGCCGCCGGGCCGTCCGGGACGAAGCCCGCCGGCAGGTTGCCCAGCGCCTTTAAGCCCGCCAGCTTCATATACTCCCTGAGGAACGCGTCCTTGTCCGCTTCCGTGCCGTCCCGGACAACGTGCGGCTCATAGAGGATATTGCCCTGCCCGTCCGTTTCGATCACGTTGTTGGGCAGGATTTTTTCCACCAGCGAGATTTCATACGCCGCCCGCCGCCCGCCCTGCCGTGCCTGAAGCCGGGCAAGCCCGGAAACGGGCTTCCGCAGGGGCGTCCGGGATAGCAGGTCGTCCAGCGCCAGGTCCCTCAGGAAGCCCATCGAGGCGTGGCTGGCCTGATACACCTTGCCGTCGTACTGGACGTACAGGCCAATGTTGCCGATGTCGCCGCCCAGTGTGAAGCGGACTGTCTGCGCGGGCACACGCTGCGCGTCCGCCGGGTTGCCGTCCTGGCCGTAGCGCGTGATGACGCTTTCCGCAAGGTGAAAGGCAACGGCGCGGCTTTCAGCTGAAAAACCGAAGCGCTCCAGGTTTTTTTCATCCGCCTCCCCGGCGTAAACGGCCAGGCGCATGTCGTTGATGCCGTCCAGCAGTCTCTGCGCCGCGGCTTCCTCCGCTGGGTAATCGAAAGGCGCCGTCAGCCGCCAGGCGTCGCCCACGCGCGACAGGCAAAAGCCGCCCAGGCCCGTAAACTCTGCGCGGTCCAGCAGGGAGGGCGTGAAGTTGACGGCGGGCACGGGGTGCAGGGTTTCAAGCGCCCGGTCGAAGTGGTCGCGCGTCTCGGGCGACACGGTATATACGCGGTCGTCTCCCTCCAGCATCAGGTAGTCCGCGGGGATTTCCGTATGCGCGCTGCCGCCGAACACCAGGGTGATACGCTGCCCGTCCCGGTATTCCGCCTCCGCGCGCGGCGCGTCGGGACCCAGCCCCAGCAGCGCCAGGTTTTCCGGGCTCGTGTCCGCGCGCCCCGCTTCCCCGTTGGCCACCAGCAGCGTCAGGTCCTTGACCATCAAGTCGGTTTCCCGGGTTTCCAACGGAAAGTCCGGCCGCCCTTCCACCTGGAGTCCATCAGCGGCCGAGACCAGCGTGAAGGTTTCGCCGGAGGATGCGCGCACCCGGACACGGACCAATTCTTCCGTCGGGACGTCAATCAGTCGGATGCTTCCGGCATCGGGGTCCGCCGCGGCCGGGCCGGCGGGCGGGCGGCCGCCGGGCAACAGCAGGCAAGCGGCCGCCGCGGCGAAAAGAAGCGCGGCCAGCGCCAGAACGATTCCGCCCCGGCGGGCGCGCGTTTTTTTCCGGACCGGCTGCATCACTTCCTCCTGCGCCGCAGCAGGATCGGCAGCGCGGCCGCGGGCATCAACAGGGGCAACAGGATGATGGCGGCGAGGGGCAGGCCGGAGCCGCGCGTTTCCAGCTGCGGGCGGATGAGGGCCTTGGGCGCGATGTCCAGCCGGATGGGTTCGCCGGGGCTTAGGTAGCTGACCAGGTGCAGCAGGAACTGCGCGCCGTAGGTCACCTCGTGCAGCCAGCTGTCCACCAGGATGGCGGTGTTCCCCAGCACTACCGCGCGGGAATGGGTTCCGTCCGGGTGGGCGAGGTCGGACAGGACGGCCAGGGTAAACTGCCCTGTTTCGTCGCCTTCCTCCGCAAGCGGGTATTTCTGCGCGCGCTGCGCGTCCTTCCGGTAGGCCATGCCGCTGGTCAACAGCGGATAGAGCAAAAGCCGGTCGTCCGGCAGCAGCTCAAAGGCGCGCGCCCCGGGCAGGCGCAAGCGGGTCTGCCCAGCGCCGATCAAGGGGGCGGTGGGCTCCGCCATCTCCATGTAGGGCGTCAGGAACAGCGGGCTGTCGATATAGGCGGCGGTGTCCTCCGCGTCCGCGATGACGATGCCCGGCTTGCGCGCGACGCCCATCTGCCGCAGCAGGGCGTCGAAGTTGGGCAGGCTGTCCGGGTCCGCGTAATCGCTGGTCAGAAGGACCGCGCCGCCCTTTGCTGTAAAATCCGCGATGGCCTCCAGCTCGGCGGGGAGCAGGTCCTTTTGCGGGGAGAGGATGACGAGCACGTCTTTCGGCTCCAGCTTTCCGCCCTGCGCCAGGTTGACCCGGCCGACGCGGAAATGGTGCCCCTTTAGGAAGGCCTCCATCGCCTGGGTGTCCTCCTTGCCCAATTCCCCGTGCCCGTCCAGCAGCATGACGCCCGGCACGCGCTCCCGGGTCAGGTAGACGAGCGCCTCCGCGATGCTGGCCTCATAGCGCAGGCCGATCACCTGGAAGGATTGGGTCGCGGCGTCGAAGGCCTGCTCCAGGTAGTCCGCGGCGCCCAGCACCCGGGTCCTTCCGGTCGCTTCGCAGGTCAGGATCAGGGAGTCCGCCGTCACCGCCTGGTCTTCCAGGGAAGAGGAGGGGATATTGGCCAGCAGCGGGTTTGTGACCAGGTTTTCCACCGAATAGGTGAACAGGGGCGTTAAGGCCTGGAAGCGGTCGAGCAGGCCCAGCAGGGCCTGGTCCTCCTGCCCGGGGGTAAACAGCGCGTAGGCGCGCACCGGGTGGGGCAGGGAGGCGAGCACCTTCTCCGCCTGCTCGCTCTGCGTGGTGACGGAATTGAAGGAGAAGTCCATCCGCAGGGCGTGCCGGCGCTCCGCGCCGTCCGCCAGGTGCGCCGACAGCAGGCTGGCGCCCAGGATGAGGAACACCACGAGCCAAACGGCGGCCAGGCGCAGGCGGGGGTTCGACAGCCGTCTCTTCATGTCCTGCGCATCCTCCCGCTGTATTCGGCGCCTGCCGCCAGCGCCAGCATGCACAGGCAGAACAGCAGGTAGAACAGCACGTTGGCGAGGGACAGCTGGGCGGACAGGAAGGGGACGAAACGGCCGTACAGGCTCAGGAAATCGACCGCCTGCCCGAGGCCCCGCGGCACGGAGGCCGAGGCGGACAGCAGGCTGACCAGCCAGACGAAGAGGTTGACGCCAAACGCCGCCGCGGCCGCAGACATCGTGCTTTTCAGCGGCGCCGTCACCGCCAGGTCCATCGCGATGAAGGCGCAGCCCTGCAGGATGAAGCCCAGGTAAGCCGTGAGCACCTCCGGCAAATAGACCGGCGCGTAGAGAGACAGCAGGGCCGGGTAGGCCAGGCTCAGGACGACGGCGAGCAGAAGCACCGTGCAGGCGGCGAAGTATTTTCCCAATAGGTAGGAGATGGGAGAAACAGGGGAGGACAGCAGCAGCGGGCGGGTCATCATGCGCTTTTCGCCGGCCAGCAGCCGCATGACCAGGATGGGGGTCAGCAACATCCAGACGTAGCTGAGCATGCTGAAGAAGGGCGCGATGTCCGAGCTGCGCGGCAGCAGGTTGTTCAGGTAGAAGACGAGGCTGGCCAGGGCCAGGAACACGCCGGTGAACACCCAGCCGGTGGCGGTGAAGAAATAGCTTTTCAGCTCCTTCCGGTAAACCGCCCTCATGACGCCTCCTGGGCGGGGAAACCGGTCACCCGCAGGAACAGCGCCTCCAGGGAGTCGGACAGGGGCGTCAGCTCCAGAATCGGCGCACCCAGCCCCGTGAGCAGGGTAAACAGCTCGCCCTGGAAGGCGCCGCCCGGCGCCGTTTCCACCGTCACGCGGGTTTCCTTGGTGCCGGGGCCGTCTTCCCGCACCCGGCGGACGGAGGGCAGCGCCCTTAGGGGGGACAGCACGCGCGTCCCCGGCGCTGCGACAATCAGCCGGAAGCGCTGCGCCATGGCGTTTTCCGCCCGCAGCGAATGGTCCAGCCGCAGCTGCCCGGCGTGCAGGATGAGGACGCGGTCGCACACCGCCTGCACCTCGGGGAGCAGGTGGGTGGAAAAGAGGATGACCTTGTCGCGGGACAGCTTGCGGATGAGTTTCCGGAAGGCGGCCGCCTGCAGGGGGTCAAACCCGGCCGTCGGCTCGTCCAGCAGCAGCACCTCCGGGTCTCCGCACAGCGCCTGCGCCATGCCGGCCCGTTGGACAAAGCCCCTGGACAGCCGGCCGATCAGCCGGTCGCGCACCTCATCAAGGCCGGTCAGCCCGATGATTTCATCGACGTGGCCGGGGATGTCCGCCTTGAGGACGCCCTTGAGGCTGCAGCAGAAACGCAGGGACTCCGCGACGGTCATTTCGGGGTAGACGGGCGGCCGTTCCGGCAGGTAGCCCAGGCGCCGCTTGGCCTCCCCGGGGCTTGTGCCCAGGTCAACCCCGCAGACGCGCACCGTCCCCGCGGTCGGGGCTAGGCAGCCGGCGAGCATGTTCATTACCGTGGTCTTCCCGGCACCGTTCTGGCCCAGCAGACCGACGACTTCGCCCGCGCGCAGCTGGAAGCCGACGTCCCTGACCGCCGTGAACCGGCCGTACCGCCGGGCCAGACTCTCCGCCTGCAGCAAGGCATACCTCCTGGTTGAACTGTGAAAAGTATAGCATGCGGGCATCCGGGGGGGATGAACAAACTGTGAAAGGCGGGCGCGTTGTGCCGGGGCGTGAAGAATGGTAGAATACCATGGATGATGGGGGTAAAACGATGAACGATTACCGCTTCCGGCAAAAGCCGGAGTTTCAGCGCTACGGCACCAAGGGGCAGCAGCGGCTGATGGCGGCCGCCCTGGCGGCGCTGGCCGTGGCGCTGGTGGTTCTGGTCGTTCTTTACCTGTCCGCCGCTTCCTACCGGACCCGGATGGGAGAGCAGCTGGAGCGGAGAATCAACAGCAACCTGCTGGACGCCATCGGCCTGGCTAACCGGATGACGGGGGGCGTGCAGTCCAACTCCTCCATCCGCCTGGGGCAGATCCGCCAGCACGTTTTCGCGATGGACCAGATCAACGCCCTCAGCATCGCCGTGGGCGGCGAGGGCGCCCGCATCATCCCCCAGGAGGCGGTTACCGCGCTGGTCGACGCGCTGGACCGTTACGAGGTCATCGTCCAGACGGCGACGGGCAACACCCTGGAGGTGCGCACGCTGCTGTTGACCCATTTGCATTCCCTGCAGGAACTGCTTGCGAAGTGACAGGCAGGCATCAAACGCAAAGAGGGTCTTTTTTATTTTCCCGCTTGGTTTGTGACCCATGGAGAGCATGGACGTTTGAACGGCCGCGCATATGTTCCGGGAAAAAGGGTATATTGGGAACAGCCTTCAATAAAGGTAACACGAAAGGATGGTTCCGTTATGCCCAAGAAAGTCGGTATTCTCGTAGGCAGCCTCAGAAAAGGTTCCTTTACAAGGCAGGTCGCGAAAGCGGCTTCCAGGCTGTTTCCCAAAGACGTCGAGCTGGCGTTCCTGGAGATTGGACAGCTTCCGCTGTTCAACCAGGACTATGACGATGAAGGCCGCGTGCCGGAAAGCTACGCTGCCTTCCGCCGGGAAGTCGCCGGCCTGGACGGCGTCCTCATCGCCACCCCGGAGTACAACCGCTCCACGACCGCCGCGCTGAAGAACGCGCTGGACGTGGCCTCCCGCCCCTGGGGCAAGAACCTGTGGAACGGCAAACCCGCCGCCGTCATCAGCGTCTCCATCGGCGCCATCGGCGGCTTCGGCGCCAACCACCACCTGCGCCAGTCGCTGGCCTTCCTCAACATGCAGCCCGTCCAGCAGCCCGAGGCCTATATCGGCAACGTGGAAAGCCTGCTGGAAAAGGATGGCGGCCTGAAAAAGGACACCGTGGCACTGCTGCAGTCCGTGGTGGACGCGCTGGTCAAAAAGCTGTAATCTGTTCTGGGTGTCCGCCGGGGGCCGATGCGGTCCCCGGCTTTTTAGAGGGACGGAATGAAAGTATTTGTCGTGGGCGCCACCGGGCTTTTAGGCAGCCAGACGGCGGCCGAGCTAATCCGCAGGGGCCATCAGGTGCGCGGGCTGGCGCTGCCGCCCCTGCCCGAGGGCGCGGCGCTGCCGGAGGGGATGGAGCTGGCGTTTGGCGACTACACAAAGATGGACGACGCGCAGCTGCAAGACAGCCTGAAGGGCTGCGGCGGCCTGGTGTTCGCCGCGGGCGTGGACGAGCGCGTGTCCGTCCCGCCGCCGGTCAGCGCGTTTTACACGGCATACAACAACCGCCCCTTGGACCTGCTGCTCACCTTGGCACGGGAGGCCGGTGTGCGCCATGCCGTGGTGTTCGGCTCCTATTTCGCCCATTTTGCGCGCAAATGGCCGGAGGAAAACCTGGGGAGCCATCCCTATATCCAAAGCCGCCTGGAGCAGGAAGCCATCGCGATGCGCCACGCCGGCCCGGGCATGGATGTCGCCGTGCTGGAACTGCCCTACATCTTCGGCGTCCAGCCGGGCCGGCGCCCGGTGTGGGTTTTCCTGGCCCGGATGCTTCGCAGCATGAAATGCGTGGTGTTCTACCCCGCCGGCGGCACGGCGGCGGTCACCGTGCGCCAGGTGGGCGAGGCGGCGGCCGGCGCGCTGGAAACCAACCGCGGCGGCTGCGTGTATCCCCTGGGTATGGCCAATCTCACCTGGAAAAAGATGCTCGCGGACTTCCAGGTCGGCATGGGGCTGCCGCGGCGGAAGGTCGTCACGGTCCCCGTGTGGGCTTTCGCGCTGGTGGGCACCGTGATGCAATGGCAAAAAAAGCGGCGGGGCCTCGAAGGCGGGCTGAACCTGCCGCAGTTTGCCCGCGCGATGTCGCGGGAGATGTATATCCAGCCGGAGGAAGGCGCCTCGTTGCTGGGCGTCGCGCCGGACGATATCGAAGCCGCCATTGCGCAGTCCGCCAGGGCCAGCGCGGACGCGCTGGAAGGCAGGGCACGGCTGGTGGGCATGCAGGGGGAAAAGGGCTAATCC
>JAPXQZ010000010.1:0-12880 GCA_033813835.1 Clostridia bacterium
GGGTCACGGCGCTGAACCAGGTGTCCGTGTCCGTCAAGCGGGGCGACATCCACGCGCTGGTGGGCGAGAACGGGGCGGGCAAATCCACCCTCATCAAGGTACTGGCGGGCATCTACCACCCCGAGGAGGGCGAGGTTTTCCTCGACGGGGTAAAAACGGTATTCCGCACGCCGTTTGAGTCCCAGCAAAAAGGCATCAGCGTCGTGCACCAGGAATTCAAGATGTCCGAAAGCCTCTCCGTGGCGGAGAACATGTTCCTGGGCAACCTCCTGTACAAAGGACGCCTGGTGGACTGGAAGGCCATGCGCGTGCAGGCGGACCGGATGCTGCGCGACCTGGGCGTGCCCCTGGACGTGGACACGCCGGTGGAGCGGCTGTCCGTCGCGCAAAAGCAGATGGTGGAAATCTGCAAGGCCGTCAACCGCAACTGCAAGGTGCTCATCATGGACGAGCCCTCCGCCACACTGACGGAAAAGGAGCAGGCGCTGATGTTCGGCACCGTGCGCAAGCTCAAGGCCGACGGCGTCACGGTCATCTACATCTCCCACCGGCTGGAAGAAATCTTCGACCTGTGCGACACCGTGACCGTGCTGCGCGACGGCGCGCACATCGCGACCAAGCCCGTGAGCGAGGTGACCCGCGACGAGCTGGTCAGCATGATGGTGGGCCGCACCGTCACCAAGGAGTACCCGCGCGCCGGCGCGCAACCGGGCGAGGTGGTACTGGAAGCCCGCGGCATTTCCCGCAAGGGCGTGCTGGATGATATCTCTTTCCAGCTGCGCCGCGGCGAGGTGCTGGGCATCGCCGGGCTGGTGGGCTCCGGGCGGACGGAGCTGGCCCGCGCGCTGCTGGGCATCGACCGCATGGACAGAGGCGAGGTGCTGCTCAGGGGGCAGCCGGTCAGGATCGACAACTTCCGCAAGGCCATTAAAAGCGGCCTGAGCCTGGTGCCGGAAGACCGCAAAACCCAGGGGCTGGTGCAGATCGCGGCCGTCAGCCGCAACATCTGCATGGTCAACATGGACGCCGCGGCCAACGGATTCATAATGAGTTTGGCGAAGGAGCGGGACATCAGCCGGGAATACGTGGACAAGCTGGATATCTCCACCCCGTCTGTGGATACGGAGACCCAGTACCTCTCCGGCGGAAACCAGCAGAAGGTGGTCATCGCCAAGTGGCTGCTGGAGAACAGCGACATCATCATCCTGGACGAGCCCACCCGCGGCATCGACGTAGGCGCCAAGAGCGAAATCTACAACCTCATCGTCAGCCTCGTCGCCCAGGGCAAGTCGGTGCTGATGATTTCCTCGGAATTGCCGGAGGTCATCGGGATGTCCGACCGCGTGCTGGTCATCCACGAAGGCAAGCTGGCGGGCGAACTGGCGCGCGGGGAGGCGACCCAGGAGCGCATCATGTCCCTGTGTGTATAAATTGTTCCCCGGCCGCGGAACGCGGCTGAAGATAAAGGAGGTATCTATGAAGAAAAGGAACCTGGTCGCCCTCATCCTGGCCGTTGTCCTGACAATGGCCCTGGCCTCGTCCGCCTTCGCCGCGGAACCCTGGGCCGGCAAGCGCCTGGGCGTGGCCCACATCACCCTGTACGACGAATGGTGCAAAGCCGTCTATGACGAGTTCATGAGCCAGGGGCCCGCGATGGGCTTCGGCGAAATCAACATCCAGGACGGCAACCTCAACGCCGAGACGCAGCAGAAGCAGACCGAGGACTTCATCACCCAGAAGTACGACGCCATCCTGATTGACCCGGTCAACTCCGAAGGCATCGTGCCCACCCTGGAGCAGGCCGGCGCGGCGGGCATCCCCGTGTTCGCCTTCGACTCCGGCTCCTCCTACGAGAAGCTGGTCACCCATGTCGCGTGGGACCACGCGCAGACCGGCGTGCTGACCGCCGAGTGGGTCGCCAAGTACGCCAAGGACAACCTGGGCGGAAAAGTCAAGGTCGGCGTGCTGGCGATGCTCAACGCCGTGCACACCCAGGTGCGCTCCGAAGCCTTCGTCAAGACGCTGACGGAGCTGCTGGGCGAAGAAAACATCGAGTGGGTCTTCAACCAGGACTTCGGCGAGACCCGCGAGTCCGCCGCCAACATCGTCACCAACAACATCGCCAAGCCCATCGACGTCATCTGGGGCGCGGTGGACAACGCAGCCCAGGGCGCGGCGAGCGCGCTGGAGCTGGCCGGGGCCGAGGGCACCATCGTCGTGTCCGCGGGCGCCTGGGGCAGCGAGCCCTTCGGCAAAATCAACAACGGCGACAAGTACTACAAGATGTGCATCGGCGTGTCCGCCGCCAACATCGTCAAGCTGACGCTGGAAAGCGTGCAGAAGCACTTCAAGGGCGAGGAAGTGCCCAAGCAGCAGAACATCGAGCTGGCCGTCATCGACGCGACCAATATCGCCGACTTCATCAAATACTACCAATAACCCTTCCGGGCAGGCGGGGGAAACCCCGCCTGCCCTTTTCCGTTTGCGCCCTTGAAAGGAGACGGACATGTCGCAGCCCATCCTGCAGATCCCCCGGAAGGAATACGACCTTCGCATCCGGAACATCCAGCAGGCCATGCAAAAGCAAGGCCTGGACCTGCTGATCACCCATGCCTGCGGGTGCGAATCGGCGACGGTGCGCTACCTGACCAACTTCTGGGCGGTGTTCGACTTCGCCGGCGTGCTCATCCCCGCGCAAGGCGCCCCGATGCTGCTGACCGGCGGGCCGGAGAGCTACGACTTCGCCAAGCAGTTCGCCCAGATTGATGACGTGCGCATCCACCCCAAGTATGTGGAGACCAGCGCGCCGGAATGGGACCGGCCCTCCCGGGCTTTCAGCATCCCGCAGATAATAGACGAGCTGCGCGGGCGAGGCCCCATCCGGAACATCGGCGTCGCCAACGTCAACACCCTTCCCCAGGTGATTTACGAGGAGCTGCAGCAGGGCGCGCGGGGCGCCGCCATCCTGCCCGCGGAGAAGCTCATCATGGACCTGCGCGCGCACAAGAGCCCGGAGGAAATCAAGCTGCTGCGCGAGGCCTGCCGCATCACCGAGGAAGCGATGAAGGACGCCGTGGGCTTTATAAAGCCGGGCGTGCGGGAGTGGGAAATCCAGGCCAAATGGATGTCCACCGCCTTCACCCTGGGCGCGGAGGGCACGGGCTACCCCGTTTGGGTGACCTCGGGTCCCGGCACCTACCAGAGCCTGTGCAAGTCCACCGACCGCCAGGTGCAAAAGGGCGACATGGTCCAGCTGTCCCTGGGCGCCAAGTATTCCGGCTATTGCGGCAACATGTGCCGCGCGGTCGTCCTGGGAAGCATCCCCCAACAGCACATGGATATGCTCAATGCAGCCTACGACTGCCTGGAGGAAACCATCAGCCTGATGAACCCGGGGGTGCCCTTCGCCCTGGTCTACGACCGCTTCCAGCAAAGCCTGGACCGGCGCGGGCTGAAGGGGCAGACGCTTTACGGTCCCGCGCACTCGACGGGACTTCAGGAATGTGAGGAGCCCTGGGTGGACAACCGCGGCGACCGGGTGTTCGAGCCGGATATGGTGTTCAACGTGGACATCTGGATTGCCGACCACCGTTACGGCGTGCGCCTGGAGGACTGCGTGCTGATTACCCGGGAGGGCAACGAGCAGCTGACGACCTGGCAGCGCCGGCCCATCGTGCTGGATTGCTGATCAAAGGGAAAACGAGGAGCGCATGAGCGAACAACCCAGACCCCTGCTGGAAATGCGGGGCGTGAGCAAGTCCTTCCCCGGCGTCAAGGCGCTGGACAAGGTGGATTTGCGGGTCTACCCGGGCGAAGTGCTGGCCCTGGTGGGGGAGAACGGCGCGGGCAAGTCCACGCTGATGAAAATCCTCTCCGGCGTCCACCGGATGGACGAGGGGGAGATTATCCTGGAGGGGAAGCCCGTCTCCCTGCCCGACCCCCTGAGCTCCCAGAAGGCGGGCATCTCCATCATCTACCAGGAGCTCAACACCCTGAACAACCTGAGCATCGCCGAGAATATCTTCATCGGCCGGGAGCCCATCGCCCGGAACGGCCTGGTGGACCGGCATCGCCAGCACCGGGAGGCAAGGGCGCTGCTGGACGAGGTCAAGCTGCCGCTGGACACCCAGACGCTGACGGGCAAGCTGTCCACCGCCCAGAAGCAGATGGTCGAGGTGGCCAAGGCGCTGTCCTTCAACGCAAAGCTCATCATCATGGACGAGCCGACCAGCTCGCTGACCAACGCCGAGACCCGGACGCTGTTTGACATCGTGCGGCGGCTGAAGGCGCGGGGCGTGGCCATCGTGTTCATCACCCACCGGATGGTGGAGATTTTCCAGATCGCCGACCGCGTCGCCGTGCTGCGCGACGGACAGATGGCCGCCAGCATGGACGCGAAGGACATTACGGAAGCCGACATCATCAGCGCGATGGTGGGCCGCGAGATCGGCGACCTGTACGTCAAGGAGGAGGCGCCCCTGGGCGAGGTGGCGCTGGAGGTCCAGGGCCTGAGCACCAAAAACCGCCTGCACGACGTGAGCTTTTACGTCCGCTCCGGCGAAATCCTGGGCTTTGCCGGGCTGGTGGGCGCCGGGCGCAGCGAGGTGATGCGCGCGGTGTTCGGCATCGACCCGCGCCAGTCGGGCACTATCCTCGTGCGCGGGAAGAAGGCCACCATCCGCAAGACGGGCGACGCGCTGCGCTACGGCATCGGCTTTGTGCCGGAGGACCGCAAGGAACAGGCGCTGATTCTGGACATGACCGTCAAGAAGAACATGTCCCTGGCGGCGCTGGACCGGGTCAGCCGCGGCTGGTTCATCGACCAGCTGCGCGAGAGCCGGCTGGCGGAGAAGTTCGTGGCCCTCCTCCGGGTGCGGACCCCTTCCCTGGAGCAACGGGTCAAGAACCTCTCCGGCGGCAACCAGCAGAAGGTGGTCATCGCCAAGTGGATGGCCAACGAGCCCCTCATCCTCATCCTCGACGAGCCGACCCGGGGCATCGACGTGGGGGCCAAGAAGGAAATCCACAAGCTGATGAGCGACCTGGCCCGCCAGGGCGTCGCCATCGTGCTGGTGTCCTCAGAACTACCCGAGGTCATCGGGATGTCCGACCGCATCATGGTCATGCACGAGGGCCGCGTGAAAGGCTCCTTCGACCGCCGCGGCGTCACCCAGGAAGAAATCATGCAGATGGCCGTATCGTAGGAAGGGAACGCAATGAATCCGCAAGACAAGAAGACCAGCCTCAGCCTCTGGTACAGGAACAGCTCGGCCTCCTCGACGCTGACCATCCTGTTGATTCTGCTGCTCATGTCGACGGCCCTCGCTATCGCGGCGCCCGCCTTCCTCAAGACCAGCAACCTGCTGTCCACCGCGCGCAACTTCTCCGCCATCGCGGTGGCGGGCATCGGCGTGTCCGTGGTCATCCTGACGGGCAACATCGACATCTCCGTCGGCTCGATCTACGGCCTGGCCGGGGTTTCCGTCGCAATGTTGATGAAGTCCGGCTGGGCCCTGGTGCCCGCCGTGCTCGCCGGCATGGCGGTGGGCGGCCTGTGCGGCCTGGCCAACGGCCTGCTGGTGGTCTACCTGCGCCTTCCCTCCTACATCGCGACGCTGGGCATGATGCAGATCGTGCGCGGCGTGTGCTACATCCTCACCCAAGGCTACCCAGTCTCCGGCATGGCGGACAGCTTCAAGTGGATCGGCCAGGGCGAGCTGCTGGGCATCCCGTTGCCCATCTATTTCATGGTGCTCTTCGCCTTCGTCTTCGCCGTGTTCCGCAACCGCACCAAGACCGGCCGGCGCATCTTCGCCCTGGGCGGCAACGAGGAGGCGACGCGCATTTCCGGGGTGAACACCAAGGCGCTCAAAATCCTCTGCTTCGTGCTGGCCGGCGTATGCGCGGCCTTCGCCGGCGTCATCAACGCCTCCAAGGTCGGCGTGGCCCAGCCGACCGCCGGCAGCGGTTTTGAGATGGACGCCATCGCCTCGGTCATCATCGGCGGCTCCAGCATGGCCGGCGGCGTCGGCACGGTGACGGGCACCCTCATCGGCTCGGCTATCATGGGCGTGCTGCGCAACGCGCTGGTGCTATTGAGCGTGGAAAGCTACTGGCAGACGCTGGTCATGGGCGTGGTCATCATCTCCGCCGTCACCATCGACCAATTGCGCAAGGCGCGGCGGTAAAAAGGCGGGCTGGGCGTTTTCCGGCAAACTGTGCTATACTGTCCATGATGACAATGACCGGGGAGACGCCCCGGCAGAAAATATGGTTGGAGGTATCTTACATGAGGAAACTGTTCGCCATCCTGCTCATCCTGACGCTGGGCCTGGGCCTTGCCTCCGCCGCCTCGGCGGAAAAAATCGTCGTCATCGGCCAGCAGCTGGGCAACGTGGTCTTCCTGCCGGCCGAGCAGGGCACCAAGGACGCCGGCAAGGACCTGGGCATCGAGACCGAGTGGCAGTCCCCCCTGCGCGCGGAGGCCGAGCTGCAGAATGAAATCATGCTCAGCCTCATCGACCGCGGCGACGTGAACGGCATCGCCATCTCCTGCACCACCGGCGACGCGCTCAAGGACGCGATCGACGCGGCCATCGGCGCTGGCATCCAGGTGGTCTGCTACGACGTGGACTCCCCCAACTCCAAGCGCGAGTACTACGTGGGCACGGAGAACTACAAGGTCGGCTACCTGGCCGGCGAGTACATGATTGAGCTGTACAAGGATTCCGGCCTGGAGAAGGTGCGCGTGGCGCAGCTGGAGGGCATCCCCGGCGCCAACGACATCGAGGCCCGCAAGAAGGGATTCGCCGACGCCATCGCGGGCACCAACATCGAGGTCGTCTACTCCCTGCCCTGCAACGACAACGTGGACGAGGCCATCAACGGCATCGAGTACTACACCGCCGCCAACGCCGACAACATCGACGCGTGGTACATGGCCGGCGGCTGGCCGTATTCCGTCGATCCCTCCGCGATGCCGGAAACCAACAAATGGAAGCTGGCCAACCCCAACCGCAAAATCGTGACCATCGACATCTTCGCGGAAACCTCTCCCGCCTTCTTCGCCCTGGGCGTGCTGGACGTCGCCATCGGGCAGGACTTCTACCAGATGGGCTACCAGTCCGTCAGCCTGCTGCACAAGCTCATTAACGGCGAAGCGGTCGAGGCCGCGTACAACGAGGACATCGGCGCCAAGTTCATCGGCACCGGCGGCCAGATCGCCACCTGGGAGAACTGGAGGGAAGTGCTGGGCGTCAAGGAATAAGGGACGCTAAACACGGCCTGAACAAAGCCAAAAGACTGCGGGGGAGCCATCGATAGGCTCCCCCGCTTATTAATCCAAGACACGGCCATGCTTTCATCCAATCGCTCCATGCCGGACGAAGTGGATGAACGTTTTCTTTACGGTTCCAGGACGACCTGCAGCGACATCTCCGCCACCCTGGACAGCGTCTCGTGGACGGAACAATATTTTGACGCCAGCTCGGCTGCGCGCCGGAAGCCCTTTTCCGCTTTGGCGCCGCGGATGGTAAACGTCATTTCGACGGTTTTGAGCGTGGTGGGCACCTCCTCCCGCTTGACGCCGTGGATGGACAGCGCCGCGCCCGCGAACTCCAGCCGCATTTTTTCCGCGATCCCCAGGAAGGTGGAGTAAAAGCAGCCGCCCAAGGCGCCCAGCAGCAGGTCGTAGGGCGCCATCCTCCCCTCCCCCTTGCCCACCCGCGCCGTGCCGTACTTCGCGGTCAGCGTCCCCTCAAATTCGTTCGTGAAGTCCAGCTTTACCGTGGTCTCGCTCATTTTGTTCCCTCCCTTTCAGGGTGTCCCGGCGGGATGAACCCCGGCGGCCGGCTTCAGAGCATACGTCGCGTAGAAGCAGGGAGCGCCGCATTCCTTCAGGGGGCCGTACCCGTTGGTGTCCTCATAAAGGTCCCTCAGCACAAAGCCCGCCTCCAGCTGTCCGCCGATCTGTTCCTCGATGGGGTGGGAGAATTGGAGGGAATCGTTGTTCTCCCTGATCTTTTCCTCCCAGGCGGGGTCGGCGAGCGGGTCCCAGGGCAGATGGTGACGGATGCAGACGTCCCCTTCGTCAAAGAGAAAATTCAACCCGTTGTCCAGGCCCGCCAGCAGCGCGCCCCCCGGCGCCAGCACCCGGAAGCATTCCCGCCACAGGGGTTTCACCTCCCGGATATAGCAGTTGCTCACCGGGTGGAAGATTAGGTCGAAGCTTTCGTCCGCGAAGGGAAGCGGTCTGGTCATGTCGGCCTTCACAACCGCAATCTCGTACCCTTCCCGCAGCGCCACCATCCGCTCGCTTTGCAGCTGCTCGTCGGACAGGTCCAATACCGTGCACAGCGCGCCCTGCGAAGCGAACACCGGCATCTGCTGCCCGCCGCCGCTGGCGAGGCCCAGGACGCGCCGGCCCCTCAGTTCTCCCAGCCACTTCCGGGGCACGGGCCGGTTGGGGGTCAGCACCACCTGCCAGTCCCCCGCCTTCGCGCGGCGGTAGGCCTCCGGGCTCAGGGGCACGCCCCATTCCCAGCCCTCCCGTACCCAGCGATCGATGGCCTGGGCGTTGTACTGCGTGTAATGCCCGTCCCCGCGCGCGCCCATGCCGCTCACCACGAGGGCCTTTGCCAGAGCGTGGCCTGTCCGGCCCGCCTGCTTTGGGGGACGTCAACCAGCCGCTGGTTGCGGCTGCCGCGGAAGTCCAGTTCCAGGGAGCGCTGCGCCAAAACAAACGGGCCGTCCACCAGCACGTCGCAGGCGTCCAGCAGCGCGGCCGCCGCGCCGCCTTTTTTCATCAGCGCCTCGTAGGTATACCCGGAATACGCCCACACCGTCAGCCCCCGCGACTTCGCGCCCAGCGCCAGTTCCAGACAGGCTTCCGGCTGTTCGAAGGGCTCCCCGCCCGTCAGCGTCAGCCCGTCCAGCAGGGGGTTCTCCTTCAGGCTGGCAAGCACCGCCGCGGTATCCGCCGCATAGCCGCCCTCCGGGTCGTGGGTGGCCGGGTTGTGACAGCCCGGGCAGTGGTGAGGGCAGCCCTGCGTGAACACGGCCAGGCGCAGGCCGGGGCCGTCCACGATGCTGTCGCTGACGATGCCGTTGAGACGGATTAACATGGGGGTTACCTCCGGGAGGGGACGACGGGGGCACCCCTTGAAGAATGCCCCCGGACCCCGGGAATACAGTTGGCGAAACGGGAAGCGCCGCGCCTATTCCGCCTCCACCGCGTGCTTGATCCGCTGCTTTTCCTCCGCCTGCTTGGCGTTGTTGAAGCGGTCCGTCGTGCCCACCAGATAGCCGGTGATGCGGCGGATGCGCTCGAACTTGTGCTCTTCCTCGTCCCGGCCGCACTGGGGGCAGCTATCCCCAATGATGCCGTTGAAGCCGCATACCGGGTCACGGTCCACCGGGTGGTTGATGGAGCCGTAGCCCACGCCGGTATCGTGCATGAAGCGCACGATCTTCTCAAACGCGTCCAGGTTCTTCGTCGGGTCGCCGTCCATCTCCACGTAGGTGATGTGCCCGGCGTTGGTCAGCGCGTGGTAGGGCGCCTCCAGGCTGATCTTCCGGAAGGCGTTGATGGGGAAGTATACCGGGATGTGGAAGGAGTTGGTGTAGTAGTCCCGGTCGGTGACCCCGGGGATGCTGCCGAACTTTTTGCGGTCCAGGCGCACGAAGCGGCCGGACAATCCCTCCGCCGGGGTGGCGATCAAGGTGTAGTTCAGTTTCTTTTCGGCGCTCTTCCGGTCCAGGAAGGCGCGCATGAAGCCGACGATTTCCAGCCCCAGGTTCTGGCTCTCCTCGCTCTCCCCGTGGTGCTTGCCGCGCAGGGCGACCAGCGTTTCCGCCAGGCCGATGAAGCCCATGGTTAGGGTTCCGTGCTTCAGAACCTCGCGCACTTCATCGTCCCACTTGAGGTTCTCGCTGCCCAGCCAGACGTGCTGCCCCATCAGGAAGGGGAAGTTGTAGACCTTCTTGCGCGCGATGATTTCAAACCGCTCGTTGAGCTGGTCGTAGGCCAGTTCCATCTTGCGCTCCAGCTCCTCGAAGAACCAGGAGACGTCGCCCTTGGCCTCAATCGCGATGCGGGGCAGGTTGATGGAGGTGAAGGAGAGGTTGCCGCGCCGGGGCGCCACCTCCTGGGCGGTATCAAAGGCGTTGGCCATGACCCGCGTGCGGCAGCCCATGTAGGCCACCTCGGTCTCCGGGTGCCCGGGCTTGTAGTACCGGAGGTTGTACGGCGCGTCCAGGAAGGAAAAGTTGGGGAAGAGCCGCTTGGCTGAGGTGCGGATGGCCAGCTTGAACAGGTCGTAGTTCGGGTCGCCGGGGTTGAAGTTGACGCCCTCCTTGACGCGGAAAATCTGGATGGGGAAGATCGGCGTTTCCCCGCGTCCCAGGCCGGCCTCCGTCGCCAGCAGCAGCTGTTCCATGACCAGGCGCCCCTCCGGGGAGGTGTCCGTGCCGTAATTGATGGAGGAAAAGGGCACCTGCGCGCCGGCGCGGCTGTTCATGGTGTTGAGGTTGTGCACCAGCGCCTCCATCGCCTGGAAGGTGGCCTTGGTGATTTCCTTTTTGGAGAACTTGCGGGCGGAGGCAAGCAGTTTGGCCGCCTCCTCCGGCGTCATCCAGGCTTCCAGGCGCTTTTTGAGCGCCGCGTCGAAGGCTTCCTTTTCCTCCATCTCGGGAATCAGGCCGGTCTCTTCCTCGACCGCGGAAAGCAGCTTCGCCGCTTCGGCGTCCCCGTCCTCCACCCCGTATTCCGCATCCAGCAGGCGGCCGACGTTGTCGCGGAAGCGCTTGCGGTAAGTCTTGCGCACGCCCGGCGCCATGCCGTAGTCAAAGCTCACGATGCTCTGCCCGCCGTGCTGGTCGTTCTGGTTGGCCTGGATGGCGATGCAAGCCAGGGCTGAGTAGGAATAGATGTCCTTGGGCTCCCGCAGCACCCCGTGTCCGGTGGAAAAGCCGTCCTTGAACAGCTGCAGCAGGTCGATCTGGCAGCAGGTGGTGGTCAGGGTCAGGAAGTCCAGGTCGTGGATGTGGATGTCCCCCTCCCGGTGCGCCGCGGCGTGCTTCGGGTTGAGCACGTACATGTCGTAGAACTGCTTGGCGCCCTCGGAGCCGAACTTGAGCATGGAGCCCATCGCGCTGTCGCCGTTGATGTTGGCGTTCTCGCGCTTGATGTCCGAGTCGACGGCGTTTGAAAAGGTGATGTCCTCATAGGTCTTCATCAGCCGGGTGTTCATCTCCCGGACCCGGCTGCGTTCGGCGCGGTAGAGGATGTAGGCCTTGGCGGTCAGCACGAAGCCCTTCTCAATCAGCACGCGCTCCACCACGTCCTGCACCTGCTCTACCGTGGGACTGGACGGGATATCTTCGCCTTTTTCCAGCTCGTCCGTCACCAGGCGGGCCATTTCCGCCGCGGTCTCGGCGCCCTTGTGGCTGCCGCTGGCCGCCAGCGCGCGGGCGATGGCCTGCTGGATTTTGTCCCGGTCGAAGGGAACCTGCCGCCCGTCGCGCTTGATGATGGTCGAGATCATGATAAAGCCTCCTGTAATATCGGATTATGAAGCGTGATAGCACGGCGATTATAGTCCGCCGCCCGAAGGCTGTCAAGGATAAAACCACAAAAGATTGTATTCAGTGATGCATAGACCACAACATATGGTAGTGTAGAGGCCGCAGGCTAAAACGCCTGGCCGCGCCTGCTTCTTCCCCGCCTTGACAGGAATCCGGGGGCGATGCTATACTGCGCTCAAATCCCCGAAGCCGGGTATATTGTATGGTTTAAGGAGCATCACGTGACCGTCAAGGTAAAAAAGAAACATAAGGGCAGCCTGCCCGCCCGCCTGCTGAGCGTCTTCCTGGCGCTGCTGATCGTCGGCGGCTCCCTGGCCGCTTTGGTTGAGCTGCTCTAAAGAGCGTTTCAATACTGATAAAATCCAGACAAGGAGGGTTTCCCATGGAACTCAAAGGCTCCCAAACCGAGAAGAACCTCTGGACCGCGTACGCCGGCGAAAGCCAGGCCCGCAACAAGTACGACTATTTCGCTTCCGCCGCCCGCAAGGAAGGCTACGAGCAGATTGCCGGCATCTTCGCGGAGACCGCGCTCAACGAGAAAGAGCACGCCAAGCGCTGGCTCATCGCCCTGAAGGGCTTTGAAGACGGCAATACCCCCGGCGACACCCGGAAGAACCTGACCGCCGCCGCGGCCGGCGAGCATTACGAATGGACCGAGATGTACAAGGGCTTCGCCGAAACCGCCCGCCAGGAAGGTTTCAAGGATATCGCGCTGGAGTTTGAGAACGTCGCCAAGGTCGAATACGAGCATGAGGCGCGCTACAACCAGCTGGCCAAGCGCCTGGATGACGCGTCCGTCTTCACCGAGGCCACCCCAGTTCGCTGGGTGTGCCGCAACTGCGGGTTCATCACCGAGGGCGTCCAGCCGCCCAAAATCTGCCCCGCGTGCAAGCACCCGCGCAACTACTTCCAGCGCGAGGCGGCGAACTACTAAATACGGGCAGACTTAAAAACCGGGCCTTGCGATTTGGCAAGGCCCGGTTGCTTTTTATACTCGTTACGCCCCCAGGGGGTTGTTCTTCTTCTGCGCGTTGACCCGCCAGGTGTGCATGACCAGCGCGACCGCGATGACGCCATAAGCCAGGAAGACGCGGAAGAACTCCCCGACGTTGGGGTTGCCCAGCAGGGTGGTTCCAGCGTCCTGGGACACGGTGAAGAGGATGTGGAAGAGCACCGTACCCACCAGCGCCTGGGTGTTGGTGGCGCGGTTGAGCGACGCGCCGCCCACCAGGATGGACGCGCCGGCGTACAGGCCCACCATCTCGTGGGCCGCGTAGGTCTGCAGCGTGCCAAGGTT
>JAPXQZ010000010.1:12890-17434 GCA_033813835.1 Clostridia bacterium
GTGCGGCTCTGGCCGACCGCGCGGAACTTCTGCCCCAGGCGCGTGCGCATGATGACGAGGTTGAAAATGCAGAGTATCCCCACCAGGACGAACGTAATCATCGGGACGTGCGTGGTGCGCACGACGTCGTTGACTGGCTTAATCAAGGTGACCGCCGCGGCCAGCAAGGCGCTGCCGCCGCCCAGAATGAGGAACTTCTTGAGCGTCATCTTCTTGAGCAGGAACAGCACGGCGGACGCGGCGATGACGATGGCGGCCACGCCCAGCACCGCGGCGGGGAAGGGCACCTGCCACACCTTGTCCAGCGCCATGTACAGCCCGCCGCTCACGAGGTTGAGCGTGTTGGCGACGCCGCTGGCGCCCACGATGGTCACCTTATCCGACAGGGGGATAATCTTTCCGAAGATGAACAGGAACAGCAGCTGGTAGGCGCCATTGGCGAAGTAACCCAGTATTAGGGAGCCGATGGTCTCCTGCCCCTTCATCCTATTGAGCAGCGAGCCGATGAGGAACCCCAGCAGCGCGGCCAGCGGCAGCGTGATGCCAGCCGCGACCAGCAGGCCCAGTAGCCCGGAGATTTCCCAGTTGATGGACAGCATCAGGCCCAACTGGGCCGCCATGGCGCCTATGGTGATGGCGAAGTTGATGCCCATCCCGGCGACGATGGGGATGATGAGCGCGAGCACGATGAAGAGGTTGCGCGAGAGCCGCCCCATGACCTGGGAGAAGATATCCGGCAGCGTGCGCCCGGAGAGGATGATGAACGCGACGCTCATCGCGAGGAAGACATAGGTGACGATATACTCGCGCAGGTTGGCGCGCAGCGCGGAGGAAAAGCCCTTCTTGCCCAATTTGACATCAGCCACGGCCTTCACCTCCCGACTGGGTCAGCGCATAGAGGATGATGCCGTTGGATATCAGGATGCGCATCACTTCGGACAAGCCCCCTTCTACGATGGCCGCGTTGGCGACCTGGATGCCCAGAGCCAGCACCCCCTGGAACAGGAACGTGCCGATGATGACGTGGGATACTTTGGCGCGGGTCACCGTCGCGCCCCCGATGAGGATGGCGCTGGCGGCGACGAAACCCATCTGCCTCGGCCCGTTGTACAGCTGCATGAAGCCGAAGGATTGCGAGTAGACGATGATGCCCACCGACGCGATGATGGTGGATAACGTCGTGCCCAGCACGCGCATCCGGTTGACGTTGACACCCGCAGCCATGGCAAAGCGCTGGTTGGCCCCTGCGGCAATCATCGCGTTGCCCGCGCGGCTGCGGGAGAACAGCCACATCACCCCGCAGCACAGCAGAAAGAAGAGCAGCAGCCCCGTGGGCACGCTCACGCCTAGCACGCGGAAGGTGAGGAAGTTGTCGAGAATCCTGCCAAAGGAATCGCGCATATTGTGCATCACGCGCAGCCCACTGCCCAGCGCCCACGTCAGCTTGGGGTTGCGGAAGGGCAGCAGCATCCACGCGACGCTGAACAGCGAGACGAAGCTGAAGCCCACGTAGGTGGAGACGGTCATCTCGCTGCCCTTGAGGCGGTTGAGCAGCTTGCCGTACAGCCAGCCGATGGGCAGCGCGAGCAGGATGCCCCCGCCCACGGAGAAGAAGAACGCGCTCCAGCCGGACATGTTGTTCTCCAGCGCAATGAGCGAGGAGATGAGGCCCGCAACGATGCCCACCGTCATGCCCATGTTCAGGCTGATGCCCGACTGGATGCCCGGCAGCATCGCCAGGGCCAGCACGCCGTACATGCCCGTGCGCCACAGCACGGTGGAAATCATGCCCGGCACGTTGATGTTGTACATCGCGGCCATGACGCACAGCAGGAGGAAGAAGAGCGTGATGACCAGGCGCGGCATGCCCAGGCTGCGTTTGAGGCGGCGGAAGTGGAAGACCGTCAGCGCGAGCACCAGCGCGCCCAGCGATAATACGATGAGGTTTCCGGCCTGGCGGGCGAGGGTCATGCGCAGGGGTTCCCCGCCCTCCAGTATGCCCGTGGCGCCGCGGGAGGCGTAGCTGTCATACTCCGCGGCGAACTGGTTCTCCCCGCCGCGCACGACGGCGATGAGCGGGTCGCGCAGCTCTTCGCGCGCCTGGGGCTGCAGGTCGGGCAGCGTACGTTCCAGCACATCGTACATCGCGTAGTATGCGGGCGTCAGGGTTTCCTCCAGCGCGAGCAGCTGCGCGGAGGGCACGAAGCCGGAGTAGTCCACCTTGTCGGTTTCCGTCACCATCATCGCGTCCTCGCTGACGGGGGCCGCTTCGGCGAAGGATTCCTGCGTCTGCGGCGCGGGCGTGGCATCCGCCTGGGACGCCAGCCAAACCTGCGCGTATGCCGCTTTCTCCGCCGCTTCCTGCGTGCTGTATCCGCGCAGCGACTGCTCCAGCGACTCCACGGCGGCGCTGAGGTCACTCAGGTCGAGGTTATCAAACTCGTAGTATTTCTTTTCGGCTTCCAGGCGGGCGATTTCGCCCTGCTCCTCCATGTAGGCCGATACCTGGTTGCGGCTGTAGCCCCGCGCGCGCGCCTCGTCGCGCGCCTCGCGCTTGGCGTTCAGCACGGTTTGCTCCACGATGGAGCCGGAGGCGGTGCGCAGCACGGCGTAGTTGCGCATGCGCAGCATCGCGCCCTGGGCTGCGGCGCTCCCGCGTATGACGTACCCCCATGCGCCAGCTGCTGCAAGCGCCACGCAGATGGCCAGCAGCACGATGGACGCCGCGCGCTGGGTAATGCTCCGTTTCATGCCTTCTGGCCCTCCTCCGGCCTGATGCCGCTCATGGCAAGGCCAAAATGCTCGTCCGGGCTGTCGGGGCGGAGGATGTCGACGACCTTCCCCTCGGCCACGATGATGATGCGGTCGCAAATCGAGCGCAGCTCCATCAGTTCGCTGGACACCATCACGATGGTCAGCCCCGCTTCGCGGTTGAGGCGCACGAGCGTATCCAGCACCAGCGCCTTGGCGCCGATGTCAATCCCCCGCGTGGGTTCCGAAACGAACAGGAAGCGGGGCTGCAGCGCCAGCGCCCTGGCGATGCAGACCTTCTGCTGGTTGCCCCCCGACAGCGTTCCCGCCGTCTGCTGGGGCGACTGGCAGCGGATGTCCAGTTCCTGGATCATTTCCCGCGCGAAGGTCCGGATTTTGCTGGTGGACTTGATTTTCAGCGGCCCCACACCGGAGAGGAACTTGCCCTGGATTTGGATGGCGTTGAAGGCGATGTTGTCCTCGATGGCCTCGTCCAGCAACAACCCCACGCCCCGCCGGTCTTCGGAAACCATGCTCATACCTTGGCGCAGCGCGGCTTCCGGGTTGTTCAGCGGCAGGTTCTCCCCGAAGAGCTCCACGCTGCCCGTGGTGGGGAAAAGCCCCATGACGCCGTTGGGCAGGCCCACCTTGCCCTGGCCCGCCAGGCCGCCGATGCCGACGATTTCGCCTTCCACGATGTCCAGGTCAATCCCGCGCACCGCCTCGCCCGGCATTTGCACGCGCAGCTCGCGCACCTTGAGCGCCGTGCGGCCCGAGAGCGGCTGCGTGCGTGGAGGCGGGGCGATGATGCCCTCGCTGCCGCGGCCGATCATCATGCCCGCCAGCTCGTTGAGCGAGGTTTGGGAGATGGGCTTGCTGTCCACGAGTTTGCCGTCGCGCAGCACCGTCACCGTATCCGCCGCCTTCATCACCTCGCCCAGGCGGTGGGTGATGAAGATGATGGCGATGCCGCTTTGCGCGATGGAGCGCATGACGGATATCAGCTGATCCGCCTCGCTCTCGGTGAGCACGGCGGTCGGCTCGTCAAAGACGAGCAGGCGGACGCCGGTCTTGTCAATCTCGCGGGCAATCTCGACGAACTGCATGTAGCCCACGGGGAGCGTCCCCACCAGGGTTGACTCGGGGATGGAAACGCCCACGCTGTCCAGCGCCTTGCGCGCGTCCGCTGCCATAGCCGCATGGTCCAGCGACTCCAGCTCCCGGCCCAGCACGCGGCTGACGAGGTTGGGGCGGCTGAGTTCACGGTTGAGCTTGATGTTCTCCGTCACCGTGAACCCCGGAATCAGCATGAACTCCTGGTGCACCATGCCAATCCCCTTGGCCATCGCGTCCTGGGGCGAGAGGATGTGCGTCTCCTCCCCCGCCAGATACACCTTGCCGCGGTAGCCACCTGTGGAATGGATGACGGGCATGCCAAAGAGGATGTTCATCAGCGTGGACTTGCCTGCGCCGTTCTCGCCAAGCAGGGCGTGAATCTCCCCCGCGCGAACCCGCATCGTCACGTCACGAAGCACCGCGGTCTCCCCGTAGTGCTTGCTGACGCCGTTCATTTCCAGTATGTATTCGCTTTGCAACCGGATGCGCTCCCTTTCGCGCGCGGGATTGGCCTGCCCGCGCGGGTTTGATGGAAACGGAGCCCGCTGGCCTCCAGCCGGCGGGCCCCGTCGATGGGTTCGGGTTTTACTTACAGGTAATCGGCGAAGCTGACGTTGTCGAACAGGAGCATGAAGTAGTTGGACACTTCGTTGCCATTGGCGTCGACGTAGGTGGAC
>JAPXQZ010000011.1:0-17045 GCA_033813835.1 Clostridia bacterium
GAAGCCGGTTTCGTTGACCTGGGAGTTGGTCAGGAGGAAGTTGACGTTGTAGACGTCCTCGCTCATCGCCAGCACGACGGACTCCGCGTCGGTGATCATGCCGCGCTTGCCGGTCAGGCGGATGGTTTTGAAGCGGTCCGTCGTCGCAGCAGCCTGGTACTGGCCGGCGTTGACAATCTGCAGGGTGTGCAGCCGGAACACCAGGGTGCCGAACAGCAGCACCGTCACGATGCCGAAGATGACGTAGCGGCGGACGGTTGATTTCTCAAACTTCATTCAGGGATTTCCTCCTTTCCGTCCCTGTCGGCGGCCGCGGGCGGTTCCGTACCCGGCAGGGGCGAAGGGCGGGCCTTTGGTTTGCGTTGCAGAAACCCGAAGCGCCGCGGTTCCGGGGGCGCCGGCGCCTCGTCGGGCACCAAGGCCATCTGGCGGAGCGTCTCGCGCCCCGTCCCGATTTCGGCGTCGGAGCCGGGGGCGGCGAACCTGCGCGGCCGCCGGTACAGCCCCAGAAAGGCGCGGGCGGGAAACATCGTCACACAGCACAGCGCCGTGTAGGCGAGGGCGTAGAATACGCGCAGGAAATGGCCGGCGCCCACGGGAATGCCGACCAGGGCGATGTAGATGAGCATGACGCCCTCATACAGCCCCGTCAGCATCAGCGCGTTGAGCAGGATCCGCAGGTGCGCGTTGAGGTCGTAGGGGGAGGTCCGCCGGAGCCTGAGCCTGAACTTGGTGCGCTTGAACGGCGCTTTGATTTCAGCTGCCGCCTCGCTCTGGCGCTGCGCCTCCCGGATGCGGCGGATTTCCCGCTTGACGTCCGTCATATCGGAGAACACCTGGGCGCACAGCAGGGCCAGAACCGGGTAGATCAGGACGTAGAACAGCGGGATGGTCATCGCCATGGCTTCCAGGATGATGCCCAGCGTGGCCCCGGTGATGAAGGCGTAGAGCTTGCCGTAACTGACGGTCATGATGGCGATGACGACCATCAGCAGGTTGGGAACGACCCCCAACACCTTCAGGTGCGGCATGACGCTGACCTGGAAGAGATAGTATATCAGAATCAGCGCCATCGCGCGCAGGAAGCGCGACGCGGCGGTCGCTACGCCTCCGCGGGGGCGGGCCAGCGCGGTCACGGGACGTCCTCCTCCACTGTCAGTTCCTCCGGCGAGAAGGTGGGCGAAGGAACCGGTGTGACGGGCGGCGGGGAGGGCTCCACGGTGGGGGTGGCGTCCGTGAGGACGGGCGCGTTGTAGATGACGCCGTCCTCCGACAGGGGCGTCTCCTCCGGTCCGGGCGTCAGCGGCGGCGCGGGGCTTTCCGAAGGATTCGGCGTGGGGCTGGGCGTCTGCCCGGGCTTCGGGGAACCGACGGGCTCAGGCTGGCCGATCAGGGTCGGCACCGGACGGATGGACGCGAGGGGGACGAAGGTCGGGGTTGCCGGAAGGGCTTGGCGCTCCGGCGCGGAGTAGGTTGGCCGGTAGCGGTAGATAATCACGTACTCCAGGTGGTCAAAGTCCGCGATGGGCTCCAGGACGATGAATTGCTTAGAGTCCTCCAGCCCCCTCGTGCTCTCCCGCACGCGCCCGATGGGGATGCCCTTGGGCAGGCGCACGCCGGTGCCAGAGGTGACCACCAAGTCGCCGGGGCGCGGCAGGGTGGTGTAGGACAGGTAGTACATCCGGCAGTTTTTCTGCCCATCGATGGCGAGCGTGCCGGAAACCGTCCCGGGGTCGCGGTTGGATTCGATGACCGCGGGAATGGAGCAGTCCGTGTCGATGATGCCCTTGACCAGGGTACTGTCCAGTTTGGTGTCGTAGGTGATGCCCACCAGCGCGCCGGGGACGACGACCGCCATGTTGTCCTCCACCCCCTGGCGGCTGCCCACGTCCAGGGTGAGGGTATAGGTGTAGTTGCTGGTATCCCGGCCGATGATATTGGCCTTCAGGCCGTTGAGACCGATGTTGCGCGACAGCTCGTCATCCAGATCCTCGTAAGCCTGCAGCTGCTGCTGCAGGGCTTTGACCAGCATCGCCTGGTCCGTCAGCTCGTCCACCTTGTCCCGCAGCAGGTTGTACTCATACTCCCAGTTGCTACGCAGCTTGAGCATGCGCAGGTAGTCCACAATGAAATCGGTCCCTGAGGCGAAGGCGTTCTGCACCGGCGTCACCACCCGGGCTACCATGGCGCGCGGCGCGCGGAGGATGGGCGTGTCGAAAAACTGGGACAGCACCATGACGCCGATGACAGCCAGCAGCAGGATGGCCACCGCAATGCCCAGCAGGCGCGTGAAGGCGCGCTGGCGCTCCGTCGCGCCCTGCGCCGGGCGTTCCCGCTTATTCCCGGCGTTCCGCGCCGGGCGCTTTTCCTTAGCCATTCTCGTCGCGCATGAAATTGGAGCGCGTCAGCTTGGGGAGGATTTCCGAATTCTCCGCCATGTTGCCCACGCCGGCCGCAGCGCTGAGCATCGGATCACGCGCCAGGGTCACCGGCAGGTTCAGTTCGCCCGCCAGGAAGCGGTCCAGTCCGTACAGCTGCGCCCCGCCGCCCACCAGATAGATGCCCTTGCGCAGGATGTCGCCGCACAGTTCCGGCGGCGTCTTGTCCAGAATTTCGCGGATGGCATCCAGAATCATCAGGCAGGGACCGTGCAGGGCTTCGTAGAAGCGGTTGGAGGAAATCTCCGCGGTCTGCGGCAGGCCGGTGATCAGATCCCGGCCGCGCACCACGACCTTGCGCTCCTCGGAGATGGGCAGGGCGGAGCCCCAGTCGATCTTGATGTCTTCCGCCATCCGGTCGCCGATGAGCATGTTGTGGTCGCGCTTGATGAAATCCACGATGACCGCGTCCATCTTGATGCCGGCAGTGGGAACGGAACGGGACAGCACGATGCCGCCCAGCGCGATGACAGCCACCTCCGTCGTGCCGCCGCCCACGTCCACCACCATGCTGCCTTCCGGTGAAAACACGGGTAGGCCGGAACCGTAGGCGGAGGCGAAGGGTTTGTCAATGAGGTGGACCGCGTTGCGGCGCGCTCCCGCGCTGACGGCGGCCTCGCGGATAACGCGTTTTTCCACCGGGGATACCTTGCTGGGCACGGTCACGTACACGCGGGGCTTTACAAGATGGGAAACGCCGATGGCCTTGCGGATGAAGTAACGGAGAATGGCTTCCGTCAAATCAAAATCCTTGACAGTCCCTTCCTGCAGCGGCCGCACCGCCACGTCGCCGCCCGTGGTGCGGCCGACCAACGCCAGCGCGTCCTGGCCGATGGCCTTGATGGTGCGCCGCTCGGCGCCCGTCACGATGAGCAGGGTGGGTTCGTTGATCTGAATGCCCCTGCGGCGGACGTGCACCAGGGTGTTGGACGTGCCTAAATCAATGCCGATGTCCGGCGCGATGATGGCCATGTGTCACTCATTTCCGTCAATGTGATAGGCTCCGGCGCGGCAGAGCATCCGGTAGACCAGCCCGGTGGGAAGGCCGACCACGTTGGAATAGCTGCCGGAGATTTCCTCGATGAACATGCCACCCAACCCCTGGATGGCATAGGCGCCCGCCTTGCCCATGGGCTCCCCGCTGGCGCAGTAAAAGGCGATTTCCGCCGCGGTCATCGGGGAAAACCGGACCCGGGTCACTGCGTGGCCCAGCTGTTCCTCCCCGCCGGCAATCACGCAGACTCCGGTGTGCACCTCATGCCAGACCCCGGAGAGCATCGCCAGCATCCGCGCGGCGTCCGCCACGTCCGCGGGCTTGCCCAGGACGGCGCCCGCCACGCAGACCAGCGTATCCGCCGCCAGCACCGTGTCGCTGGGATGCGATGCGGACACCGCGCGCGCCTTGCGCTGCGCCAGCCCGCGGGTCATCTCTCCCGGCGTTCCGCGGATGTCCTCGTCCGTTTCAGGGCTGACGACTTCAAATTCCACCCCCATGGCGGCCAGCAGCTCCCGGCGCCGGGGCGAGGAGGACGCGAGAATCAGGCGGCCGGGCACAGACGTCCTCCCTTCGGGCTGGTCAAAGCAGTATAGCATAAACTGAAGCAAGTTGTTCTTTGAATTTTAACAATAGAAATAATTACGACACAGAAAAGAAACACTGACGGACGGTCAAGCCGGGGCTCCGGGCAGGGGAACCCCGAACAGCGCGCAGGCGTTCCTGCAGGTCAGTTCAGCCATCTCCTCCTCCGCTACGCCGCGGAGCTGTGCCAGGGTCAGACACACTTCCCGCACCAAAGACGGGTCGTTGCGCTTCCCGCGGAAGGGAACCGGCGCCAGGTAGGGGCTGTCCGTCTCGACGAGCAGGCGCTCCGGCGAAACCGCGGCTGCCGCGCGGTGCAGGTTGTGGGCGTTGCGGAAGGTCAGGGGGCCGGCAAAAGAAATATGGAATCCAAGCGCCTGGTATTCCCGCGCGCTTTCCGCGCTGCCGGAAAAGCAGTGCAGCACGCCCGGCGGCAGCCTGTCGCGGCGCGCGCGCAGGTAGTCCGTCATCGCGCCGTGCGCCTCCCGAACGTGCAGCAGAACGGGCAGGCCGTAACGGTAGGCAAGGCTGACCTGCCGGTCCAGCCATTCCAACTGCGCGTCCCGGGGGGAGAAATCATAATAGAAATCAAGGCCGATCTCACCGACGGCGACAACTTTCCCCCTCTTCAGGAGCGATTCGATTTTTTCCAGGTCCCCCTCTGTCGCTTTGCCGACGTCGTGCGGATGGATGCCGGACGCCGCCCAAACGTGGGGATGGGACTGCGCCAGCTGGATGCCGGCCAGGGACGTATCGGGATCGCAACCGCAGGTCAGGCAGGCATGGACACCCTTCCCGGGAAGGGAATCGATGAGCGCCTCCCGGTCCGCGTCAAAACGCTCGTCGACCAGGTGGCAGTGCGTGTCAAACAGCAAGGGGACGTCGGTCACGAGATGTCCGCCCCGTCCGGCGCGCCTTCGTCCACGGTGAGCAGTTTCAGCACGCTGTCGTCCCCGCTGGCGGCGCACAGCAGCATCCCCTGGGACTCCACGCCCCGGATTTTCCGCGGCGCGAGGTTAGAGAGCAAAACGAGCTGGCGTCCCACAAGGTCCTCCGGCCGGTAGTGCGCCGCGATGCCGGAGAGCACGGTGCGTTCTTCCTCCCCCACCTTGAGCCGGAAGCGGAGGAGCTTGTCGCTCTTTTCGACTTTCTCACAGGAAAGGACCCGGGCGACGCGCAGGCGGATTTTCTGGAAATCGCCGATGCTGATTGCTTCATCCGCTTGCGCCCCGGTCGTTTCATCAGGGGCAGCTCCGGGTGTCTTGGGGGCCGCGGCGCCGGATTCCAGCAGGTTTTCGGCCTCCAGCAGCGGCAGGTCAACCTTCAGGTCGATGCGCGGGAAGACGGCCTCGCCCTTTTGGACCCGCTGGCCCGGGGTGGTGCGGCCGAAGCGCGAAAGGGAGTCCCAGGTCTTGGCGTCGTCCCCGACCAGCCCCAGCTGGGAAAAGATTTTCTTCGGCGTCCGGGGCATGACGGGTGAGATGAGAACCGCCACGAAACGCAGACACTCGGCCAGGACGTAGAGCACCGTGGCCAGGCGCTCCATCCCCTCCTCACTGCGCCCCAGCACCCAGGGCTGGGTTTCGTCGATATAGCGGTTGGAGGCGGCGATACCCTTCCAGATTTCGCTGAGCGCCTGGGAGAACTGCAGGGCGTCCATCTCCTTTTCGACCTTCCCGGGCAGCGACTCCATCAGGGCGATTAGCGCCAGATCCTCCTGCAGGTAGGCCCCGGGCTTCCGGATTTCCCCGCCGAAGTACTTCTCAATCATCGCGGCCGTGCGGCTTAAAAGGTTGCCCAGGTCGTTGGCCAGGTCGGAATTGACGCGGCGCAGCATGGCCTCGTTGGTATAGTTGCCGTCCGCGCCGAAGGGCATTTCCCGGAGCAGGTAATACCGCAGCGCGTCCGCACCCAGGCGCCGGACCACCGGGCCGGGATAGACGACGTTGCCCTTGGATTTGGACATCTTGTCGTCGTTGAAAAGCATCCAGCCGTGGGCGAACACCTGCTTTGGCAGCGGCAGCCCCAGCGCATGCAGCATGATGGGCCAGTAGATGGTGTGGAAACGGATGATGTCCTTGCCCACCAGGTGCACGTTGGCCGGCCAGAACCTTTGAAACAGCCGGTCGTCCTCCGACAGGTAGCCCAGGGCGGTGACGTAGTTGGCCAGCGCGTCGACCCAGACGTAGACGACATGGCCCGGGTCAAAATCCACCGGCACGCCCCACTTGAACGTGGTGCGGCTGACGGACAGGTCCAAAAGCCCGGGACGGAGGAAATTGTTGAGCATTTCGTTGGCGCGGGAAGCGGGCTGGATAAAGTCCGGATGGTCCAGGATGTATTGGATGAGCCAGTCCTGGTATTTGCTCATCCGGAAAAAATAACTTTCCTCGCGGACCTTTTCCGTCGACCGTCCGCAGTCGGGACAGAGCTTGCCTTCCTTCAGCTGGCCTTCGGTCCAGAAGGCCTCGCAGTCCGTACAGTATTGGCCCTCGTAGGCGCTTTTATAGATGTCTCCCTGCTCATACAGGCGCCTGAATATCTTCTGCACCGCGGCAACATGGCGCGGGTCCGTGGTGCGGATGAAATCGTCGTAACGGATGTCCAGCAGCTTCCACAGCGCCTTGGTATCCTCCACGATGCCGTCCACGAAGGCCTGCGGCGACAGGCCCGCCTGCTGGGCGCGGCGCTCGATTTTCTGCCCGTGCTCATCGGTCCCCGTCAGGAAATAGGTCGGGTGGCCTGTCAGCCGTTTGAAGCGCGCCATCGCGTCCGCCGCGACGGTGGTATAGGTGTTTCCTATATGCATGCGCCCGCTGGGGTAATAAATGGGCGTAGTCACGTAATAGGTGCTCTTCTCCGGCATGGTTCCATCCCCCTTCCGTACCGCGACATTATAGGGTTTTGTCCCTTGCGCGGTCAAGGCGCAAACGCCCTGAATGATAAAAGGCGCCGGCAGTTTCCGGCGCCTTTTCTTTGGTGTTGCCGGCTTTACCCGACCGGCTGGTCGGCCAGCGCCTTCTGCCTGGCTTCGGGTTCGCTCCGGGTGACGCTGAACGCCAGTTTCCCGTCCTCCGCGCGCATCTCCACGCGGTCGCCCTCCCGGACGGCGCCGGAGATGATCTGCTCGCTCAGCGCGTCCTCCACCATCTTTTGGATGGCCCTGCGCAGCGGCCGCGCGCCGTACTGGGGGTCAAACCCGCTGTTGGCCAGGAGCGCGACCGCGTCGGGCGAGAAGGCCAGCTCGACGTCCTTCTCCTTCATCCGCTTGATAATCTGGGAGAGCATCAGCCGGGCGATGTCCGAAATCTGTGCGTCTGTGAGCGGGTGGAAGACCATGATCTCGTCCACGCGGTTTAAGAACTCCGGGCGGAAGGTCCGCTTGATTTCATCCAGCACCCGCGTCTTCATCTCCTCATATTCCATTTGCGCCTGGCTGGCCGCGCCGCCGAAACCGAGGGAACGCCCGGAGGCCAGCTGGGTCGCGCCGGCGTTGGAGGTCATGACGATGATGCTGTTCTTGAAGCTGGTCACGCGCCCCACGTTGTCCGTCAGCCGGCCGTCTTCCAGAATCTGCAGCAGCATATTGAAGACGTCCGGGTGCGCCTTTTCGATTTCGTCAAACAATACCACGGAGTAGGGTTTGCGCCGGACGGCTTCCGTCAGCTGGCCGCCTTCCTCGTAGCCCACGTAGCCGGGAGGCGAGCCGACCATGCGCGACACCGTGTGCTTTTCCATGTACTCGCTCATGTCCAGGCGGATGACGGCGTCTTCGTCACCGAACATCGCTTCGCCCAGCGCGCGGCACAGCTCCGTCTTGCCCACGCCCGTAGGGCCCAGAAAGATGAAGGAGCCGATGGGCCGCCGGGGATCCTGCAGGCCGGCCCGGGCACGCCGGATGGCGCGGCTGACCGCCACCACGGCCTCGTCCTGGCCGATGACACGGCGGTGCAGCGTTTCCTCCAACTTCATCAGCCGCGCGCTTTCAATCATGGTCATGCGCTGCACCGGGATTCCGGTCCAGCCGGCGACCACATCAGCCACGTCGTCCTGGGTGACCTCCGGCTGGCGGCTGACGCGCTCGTCGTCCCATTCGCGGCGTAGCCGGCTGACTTCCTCGCGCACCTTGCGCTCCCGGTCGCGCAGGTCGGCGGCCTTCTCATAATCCTGTTGGTTGATGGCCAGACGCTTGTCCGCGATGATGCGCTCCAGGTTCCGCTCGCTCTCCCGGATGCCGCCGGGCAGCGCGAAGGCGCGCAGCCGGACGCGGGAAGCGGCTTCGTCCATCACGTCCACGGCCTTGTCCGGCAGGAAGCGGTCCGAGATGTAGCGGGCGGACAGTTCCACGGCGGAGGACAGCGCCTCATCAGACAGTTTGACGTGGTGGTGCGCCTCATAATGCGGCCGGAGCCCCTTCAAGATATCCAGCGTCCGCTCGCTGTCCGGCTCGTCCACCATCACCGGCTGGAAACGCCGGGAGAGCGCCGCGTCCTTTTCGATGTGCTTGCGGTAGTCCTCCTGGGTGGTCGCGCCGATGCACTGCAATTCCCCGCGCGCGAGGGCGGGCTTGAGGATGCCGGCCGCGTCGATGGAGCCTTCGGCCTTGCCAGCGCCCATGATGTTCTGCAGCTCGTCAATGAAGAGGATGATGGAAGAATCCAGCTGAATTTCGTTGACGACGTCCTTCATGCGCTCCTCAAACTCGCCCCGGTACTTGGTGCCCGCGATCAGGCTCCCGATGTCCAGGGACAGCAGGCGTTTGTTGAGGAGGGTGTCGGGCACCTCCCCCTGCACGATGCGCTGGGCCAGGCCTTCCGCCACCGCGCTCTTCCCCACGCCGGGCGCGCCGATGAGCACCGGGTTGTTCTTGGTGCGGCGGGACAGGATCTGCGCCATGCGCTCGATTTCCTTCTCCCGCCCGATGACGGGATCCAACTTGCCCTGCCGCGCCAGCGCCGTCAGGTCGCGGCTGTTCTTCTCCAGGGTGCTCTTCTTCTGCTCCGCCGTGTCGTCGGAGATATTTTCAAGCCCGGCTGCCGCTTCCCGGCGCAGGGCGTCCAGGTCGCAGCCAAAGACGGTTAGGATGCGGACCGCCACGGCGTCCTGCTCGTTCAACAGGCTGTTCCACAGCATGACGGACCGGACCGGCAGCTGCTGGCTGCGGCTGGCGCCCGCGAGGGCGTTGTCAAGTACCCGCTTCATCCGCGGGGTCAGCTCCAGCACCTTGGGCGGGAGCTGGCTGGGCGTGGACAGCTGGCGGATCGCTTCCTGAACCGTTTCCACGGTCACGTTTTCCGGAAGGTTCGTCAGGTCATCGGCCGCGTGGGCCAAAAGGCCCAGTAGCAGGTGCTCCGTGCCCCAGAAGCGGTGCCGGAGATTGAGGGCGGACTGCTGGGCGAAGTCCATCACCTGTTTGGCTTTAGGGTCAAATTTCCCGAAAATCGGCATGTTTTCCTCCTGATAATGAACGGCGAACCGCGTCGGCACGCCGGAAAGGGATGGTTTTGGGTTCAACGCCTTCTCCCCAAAAGGCGCTATCGGCGGCCAGGCCGAGCAACGCATCCGCCTCCTGCAGGGACAGGGGGAGGGCACCGGCCGCGGCGCCCAGGCGCAGGCTGCTCCACAAGCCCAGAAATTCTGCGGCGGGCAGGCGGCGGGCATGGCGCAACACGCCATAGGCGCGCCAGGCTTGGTCAAGAGCTGTGGAGTGCCGGGTCTGGTTGACGGCCTTATCCCGCAGCAGCCCTTCCTTCTCGTCCAGCTGCCTGGCAAACGCGCCGACAGCCTCCAGGATCTGCAGGTCCTGCGCGCCCTGGCTACCCAGGTTTGTGACGACGAACAGGCGGGAGGGATTGCGGCCGGATGCGGAAACCTCCTTAAGCAGACATCCCTGCCCGTTTCGGGCTGCCTGGTCCAGCGCGCGGATCTGGCGCAGGAAGCTGAGCATCGGCAGGTGCATGAGATAGGAAACGTGCAGCCCGCTTCCGGACAGCGCCGGGCGGTAGGACAGGAACCCGAACCGTTCGCTTAAGGCGAAGGGGTGCGCCTCGTCCACGAAGTCACCCTCCAGTGCCCGGACGCGGGATACCAGCAGCGGCGCCTCGTTTTGCGCCCCCCGCGCCATCAGCTGCAGATGCTCCCCGTAATTGACTGCGACCAGCAGGTTTTCCCCCGCGTCGTGCGCCAGCGCGGCCTCCCGCAGCATCTCCGCGCCGCCGTTTAGTAGAATACTATCCTCATACGGGAGGCTGGCCCGCTCCTCCGCGGTTTCCAACACCTCAAATCCCGTCCGCTTCTCCATCAGACGGCCCAAGATCCGGTTCTTTCCGGTTGCCAGGTCCTTCGCGTCGTCCTGGGGACAAAAGAGCAGGTCCTGATAGTTCCTGCGCAGCATTGCCTGGACGGTCAGGATGGATGGGTGCCTCACTCCATCGCTTCCTCCGCGCCATGGTTTCGCATCTGGTTGCGCAGGTACGCGGCCAGCTCAAAGTCTTCCCGGATGACGGCTTCCATCAGCCGGAGCCTCGTTTCGTCGTGGTTGCCGCGGGCGTCTCCGCGGGTTTCCATTTTATCAGCCGCTCCCTCCGGGGCGAACATCGCCGCCAGGTCCTCCGCCATCGCCTCGTAGCAAAAGGCGCAACCGGCCATGGTGTGGTCGTCCAGACGGTCATAGGGACGCCCGCAATGGGCGCACAGGAAGCGCGGCATTTCCGGCTTTGGAAGGGCTGCTTCGGCCGCCTGCTCCGGCTGGACGCCGGAAACCTGTTCGGGCTTGAAGCCCAGGGCGACGAACATCTTCATCATTTCCTGCTGCATGTTGTGAGCGCACTGCATACACATGGCACGGGTGGCGACCTGGCCGCCCGTCACGGTCTTGAATACGATATCCGCATCGCGCTGGCGGCATACTTCACAAATCATTTCTTTTCTCCCTTCGGCGCCTATGCCTGCTGGGCGATGCTCAGCAGCATGCTGCGCAGGGTCTTGGCGCGGATCGCGGCCTTCAGGCTTTCAGGAATCGGGACGGACAGCGCCTGGGGCCCGATCGCCGCGTGCATCAATTCGGCCTCCTGCCTAGTAATCGTACCCTGTTCGGCCAGCTGCAGACAGATGACCCGGGCTTCCTGGGCTGTGATGGCCTCCCCCACCCTTTCGCTGAGCAGGTAGGTTAGGTGGTCCGCTTCCTCGTGCTGCAGCCGGATGATGCGGATAAAACCGCCGCCGCCCCGGTGGCTTTCAATCGCGTAACCGTGGTCGGGCGTGAAGCGGGTGGACAGCACGTAGTTAATCTGGGACGGCGCGCAGCGGAAGTACTGGGCCAGCTCGTTGCGCTTGAGCTCCACCTCCGCCTCGTCCTTGACCCAGAGTTCCTTGATGAACTCCTCAATCATATCGCTCAGCCGCATGGGCGTCACCTCCGTCGTCCGCCAAAGATGCTGACCATCTTTGACTATCAGCATCATAGCACACGGCTTCCCGCGGCGCAAGACCCTTGCCGGCTTCCCTCCCGCCAGAGTCCGGTTTCTATACAAAGCGGGCTCTTTATAGTAAGATGCGGGTAGTATCATCCAAGGAACATCCATTTGAGGCGCCCCCGGCGGGCTGCCCGCGCAAGGAAGGAAGCGAGGAAGCGATGAGCACCCTGACGTATAAGTGCCCCTCCTGCGGCGCGCCGCTGAACTACGACGGTCGGCAGCAGGAGATGACCTGCGGTTCCTGCGGCAATACCTTCGACCCGAAAACCATCCGCGCGGTTAACGAGATCCAGCAGGAGGACCAGGGTTTTGAGGATCTGCGCTGGGAAACGAAACAGGAGGAGTTTTCCCAGCAGGAGCTGAACGAGACCCGCACGTACTCCTGCTCTTCCTGCGGCGCCCAGCTGTTCACCGACGAGACCACCGTTGCCACGGAATGCGCCTTCTGCGGCAGCCCCTCCGTCATCCCCGCGCAGTTCACTCCGGGCACGCGGCCGGAGAAAATCGTCCCCTTCCTGATTGAAAAGGGGCAGGCGGAACAGATGTTCCGCGACTACTTCAAAAAGCGGAAGCTGATTCCCAACATTTTTCTGAAAGGCCCGCTGCAGATTGAGGAAATCCGGAAGCTGTACGCGCCCTTCTGGCTGTTCGACGGGGTCGCGGACGCCCGGATGACCTACCGGGGAACGACGGTGAGCTCACACCGCAGCGGGCAGTACATGGTGCAGACCACGCGGCACTTCCTCATCCGCCGCGCCGGCACCCTGGACTTCAAAAACCTGCCGGTGGACGCCAGCGAGCGGCTGGACAACCGGATTACCGAATCCATCGAGCCGTTCCGCAACGGAGAGGCCATCGCCTTCATCCCCCAGACCCTTTCCGGCGCGCAGGCGCACCGCGCGGACCTGAGCCCACAGCAGTGCGAGGAGCGCGCCAACACGAGGGTCCGCGCCTCGACCGACGAGGCGTTCCGGCGCACGGTCAGCGGATATATGTCGGTCGTGCCGGAAAGCAGCAGCATCAGAATCGAGGGAGGCCGCGCGGAACCGGTCCTCTACCCGGTCTGGCTGATTACCACGCGCAAACAGGACAGGCTGTACACCTTTGCCATCAACGGACAGACCGGTGAACTGACCACTGACGTACCCTGGAGCCGTGCGAAATTTTTCGGCCGCATGCTGTCCATGGGCTTGGGCGTCGCGGTGGCTGGGCTGCTGGCCGTCTACCTGCTGTCCACGATGGGGGTGATCCGATGAGGCGGTTGTGGCTGCTGGTTGTTTTTTTCCTGGCGCTGGCGACCGCCGCGCAGGCGGAAACCCTGCGCCACGTGTCCGACCTGGCGCGGAAGCTCAGCGCCAACGAGGTGACGCAACTGGAGCAGCAGGCGCAGGAAGTCTACGACAAAACCGGTTTTGACATCATCCTGCACACGACCAACAACTCGCAGGGCAAGGGGCCGATGGATTATTCCTTCGACTATTACCACGCCTTCCGGGACGCCGGCAGGTACCCGGACGGCGCGATGTTCGCGATTATGTTTGACACGCGGGACTATTACGAGGCCGCGCGGGGGCGCGGCATTCCGCTGCTGACCCACCGGGAGGCCAACGACCTGGCGGACGTGGTGCAGGGCAAGCTGTCGGACGGGGACTATTACGGCGCGATGCGGGATTACGTGCGCTATGTCAGGAGGCTGCTGCTCCCCCCCACGCCGATGGAGCGAACGCTTGAGCTGGCCCCCTTCATCGGCGTCGGCGGCCTGGTGGTCGGGCTGGTCTACGCGTTCATCCTGAAAAGCAAACTGAACACCGCGAAGTTCAGGCGGGAGGCTGGGCTGTATATCGTTCCCAACTCCTTGAACCTGACCGATTCACAGGATATTTACCTGTACCAGACCGTGACGCGGACCAAAATCCAGACCAGCAGCGGCAGCTCCGGCGGGGGCGGGTTCTCTTCCGGCAGCCGCGGCGGCACCAGCTACGGCGGCCGGGGCGGGAAATTCTAAGGATTACAGATATGCTGGCCTGGGTTCCCTGACGTCAACGATAAATTTTCCACAGGGCTCGCAGTAAAAGGCGTCCGTCTGTGCAACTTTGAGCCAGCTGTGTTCGCCCAGGCGGATGCCCTTGTCCGAATACCGCCAGAAGGCGTTCCGCTCGCCTTCCCAAAGCCAGTGCAGACGGAACGCCCCGCCGACGATGCTGCCTTTCTGCATTGCGTTCCCGCAGTAGGGGCAGTCCATTGCGCGCCCCCTTTCAGTCGTTCAGAAAAGCCTCTGATGAATTCAATCATGGAACGGGAGCTCTCCCCTCCCATCCTATCTCAATCCTCAAATGGATTCAGCCTCTACACCATCCTGTCAGGAGAAAGAAAAAACCGGGGAATTCGTCCATTCCGCCGGTTCCTGGTCTGGGTGAGAGGATTTGAACCTCCGACCTCTTGAACCCCATTCAAGCACGCTACCAAACTGCGCCACACCCAGCCGTGCGCCAACGCGCGATTGGCATACTACCAAAGCAGGCCTGCCTTGTCAAGCGGAGACAGGCAGTTTTAACCCCTCCGTAAAAAGATTCGCCGACGGCGGCTACAGGGCCAGCCGGTAGACGCGATAGCGTCGGTACAGCCTGCCGCCGACGGACTGGGTGTTGTTGACGGAAGCGATATGCGTCTCGTCCACCAGGGAACCCTCGACGTTCTTCAGGCCCAGGCGCTTGCCGCTGTTGACCGCCTCGGCCAGGAGGACCGCGTTAACCGCCTTGTTCTGGTATTCGGGAATGACGTACTGCATCGGGCAGCGGACAGTGGTGACGCGCGGCGTCCGGAGGACGCGGAGCAGCCAGTTCCATGGCGTCCGGCGCCCGTCGGTTCCCTTGAGCACGGGAGTGGCGTCCAGGAAGCCGACCACACAGCCGATAGGCCGGCTACCCGCGTAAGCCATCACGGCGATTTCGTTGCGCAGCCAGGGTTTGATGCGCTTGAACAGCGCGAGGAGGTCGTCCGTCGTCGGCGGGTCGCTGAAGGATTCCTCCGGCTCTGCCTCGCTGATGACCCGGGACAGGTCCTGGGCGACGCGGATGAGGTTGCTGCGGGCGAAGTCCACGTGCTCCACGCGGAAATCGAACCGCTCACGGATGCGGTCCGCCATGGAAAGGACGCGCTCCACGGGCACCTTGTCCGCCGGGATATCGTAAGCCAGGTAGTCCCGCCACTTTTCAAAGCCGAATTTTTCCAGCATCTGGGGAAGGGCGGGCGTGTTGTAGGTGTTGAACATGACCGGCGGGCCGTCGAACCCCTCAGCCAGCAGGCCGCGGTTGAGCAGGTCGTAGCGGGGCGGGATGGGCCCGAACACCTGCTTCGCCCCGTGCTCGCGCAGGAAGCGCATCGCGGCGTCCAGCACAGCGTGCGCATATTCATAGTTTTCATAGGATTCGAACAGGCTGATATAGCCGGTCTCAACCTGGAGCCGGGAAGACAGCAGCAAATCGACGCCGGCCAGCACCCGGGCGACCGGGGTTTCGTTGTCGTAGGCCAAAAACAGCCGCTGGTTGCCGCGGGTGAAAAAATCGTTGTCAGCGCCCGCCAGGGCTTTGACCAGGTCGCGGCGCATCGGCGGCGCCCAGTTGGGATCCTTCCGGTAAATATCGAAAGGCAACTGGATGAAGGGCTTGAGTGCCTTTGGGGTCGGCTTGACGATTTCCACGTGAATCATACTGAATCCTCCGCTGGGCATTCCGTCCTGGCGGAATTATAGCATCCCGGCGCGGACGGGGCAAGGAAGCCCCGTGGCTGCCGGCGCGCGAGACGCTATCCAGAAATCGCCCGCTCTACGCGCTCGAGCAGCAGAAGCCGCCCCTCGCCTGTCTGGGCGGAGGTCTGCACGATGTCGAAGGGCTGCACGGCCAACGCCCGCGCCAGAACGGGTAGCGCCTTGCCCCGCTGCGCGCGGGACAGTTTGTCCGCCTTGGTCGCCGCCACGCAGAACGGCAGGCCGTTCCGGTAGAGGAAGGCGTTCATCGTCAGGTCCCCCTGGGAGGGCTCGTGCCGGATGTCCACCAGATGCAGCACCAGGCGCAGCGTTTCGGCCTGGGAGAAGTATTCCTCCATCATTTTGCCCCAGCTCTGCTGCTCGCGCTTGGAGACCCGGGCGTAGCCGTAGCCGGGCAGGTCGATGAGGTGAAAGGCGCCGTTGATGAGAAACACGTTGATCAGCCGGGTTTTCCCCGGCGTACTGCTGGTCTTGGCGAGATTTTTTACCCGGCAGAGGCTGTTGATCAGGCTGCTTTTCCCTACGTTGCTGCGCCCCGCGACCGCAACCTGGGGCAGCCCGCGGCCGGGGAACGCCCCGTAGCGGGGCAGGCTGGTGACAAAAACCGCCGACTTGATTTCCATTATTCCGGGAGAACCGCCAGCGAAGCGACCTCGTCGGCCGTAACGACGTAATGGATGTCGAAGGAGTCCCGGATGTAGGCGGGCAGTTCCATCACGTCCTTCCTGTTTTCACGGGGCAGGGCAAGCAGGCGGATGCCCGCACGGTAAGCCGCCAGCAGCTTTTCCTTGACCCCCCCGATGGGCAGCACGCGGCCGCCCAGGGTGATTTCCCCGGTCATCGCCAGATCCTGCCTGACCTTTCGGCCGGTCAGCGCGGACAGCATCGCGACGGTCATCGTGATGCCGGCGGAAGGCCCGTCCTTGGGCACGGCGCCTTCCGGCACGTGGATGTGGATGTCCATCTTGTGGTGGAAATCCTCCGGCAGCCCGTAGCGCCCGCTACTGGCGCGCACCCAGGAGAGCGCGGCCTGCCCGCTCTCCTTCATCACCTCTCCCAAATGCCCTGTCAGCGACAGTTTGCCCGTGCCCGGCATCACGGCGCACTCCACCTTGAGCAGCTCGCCGCCTACCTCGGTATAGGCCAGGCCGATGACCACGCCCTTTAAAGGCTCCTTGTCCGGCTGCTCGCGCAGAAAGCGCGGCGGGCCCAGGTATTCCTCCAGGTTTCCGGGCTGGACGGTGACCTGGTCCACGCCCTTGTCCAGCATTTCGACCGCCGCCTTGCGCACCACCTTCGCCAGGGTGCGCGCCAGCGTGCGCACGCCCGCCTCCCGCGTATATCCCTCAATGGCCGCGCGGATGGCGGCCTTGCTCATCCTGACGCTGCGGGGCGGCAGCCCGTTATCCAGGATCTGCTTCCGCAACAGGTGTTTCCGGGCAATCTGCAGCTTCTCCTCTTCGGTATAGCTGGAGACCTCGATGATTTCCATGCGGTCCAGCAAGGCGGGCGGGATGGTGTCCCGGGTGTTCGCAGTGGTGATGAACAGCACGCGCGACAGGTCGAAGGCCACGTCCAGGTAGTGGTCCCGGAAGGCGGCGTTCTGCTCAGAGTCCAATACCTCCAGCATGGCGCTGGCCGGATCGCCCCGGTAATCGTTGCCCATCTTGTCGATTTCGTCAAAGAGGAACACCGGGTTCATGGTGCCGGCCCGCTTGATGCCGCTGATGATGTGGCCGGGAATGGCGCCGATGTAGGTGCGGCGGTGCCCATAGATTTCCGCCTCG
>JAPXQZ010000012.1:0-16579 GCA_033813835.1 Clostridia bacterium
GGGACGAGGGACGGGGAAGGAAGGCCTGGCATTTCCCGTGATGATGACGGCGCCATAGCCAAGTGGTAAGGCGAAGGTCTGCAAAACCTTTACTCCCCAGTTCGAATCTGGGTGGCGCCTCCAGGACGAAGGTCAGAACCCCGGGATGCCCCGGGGTTTTCCTGTTGGCGGGAAGGATGCGGCGGGCAGAGGGGCTACACTGCGGCTGGCAGATGGGCGGCGCGGCCGGCGTGCCGGATGCCCTGATTCGTGATAGGATAGGGGAAGAGAAAAGGCCGGGATCCATGTCGGAGCGCCCGGCAGGGGAGGCTTGTATGATGGAGGGTGTTTTCCGCCAGGCCAGGCAGGTGGCGCAGGAATTGCTGGACGCCGCGAAGCTGCGGCCCGGGCAGCTGATGGTGGTCGGCTGTTCGTCCAGCGAAATCATGGGGCAGCGCATCGGGAAGGGTTCCAGCCTGGAGGCGGCGCAGGCCGTCTTCGAGGGGCTCTGGCCGCCGCTGATGGACGCGGGCGTGTACCTCGCCGCGCAGTGCTGCGAGCACCTGAACCGTTCTTTGGTGGTGGAGCGCGCACTGGCGGATTCCAGGGGCTATGAGATCGTCAACGCGGTGCCACAGCCCCACGCGGGCGGCTCCTTCGCGGTGACAGCCTACGGGCGGATGAAAGACCCGGTTCTGGTGGAATGCGTGCGCGCGGAGGCGGGCATGGATGTCGGCGGCACCTTGATCGGCATGCACCTGCGCCCGGTGGCGGTGCCGGTGCGGCTGAGCCTGAACCGGATCGGTGAGGCCTTATTGCTGTGCGCCCGGACCCGCCCGAAATACGTCGGTGGCGCCCGCGCCGTTTACCTGGAGATGTAAGGATGCAGGGGGAAGGGTGGCAAGCCGGCATCGCCCGGCGCGTGGCGGAAGTGCGCCGGAAAATGGCGGAGGCGGAAGCGCGGGCGGGCCGCCGGCCGGGGGACGTGCTGCTCTGCGCCGCCTGCAAGGCCCGGACGCCGGAGGAAATCCGCCTTTCCGCCGGGCTGCAAATCGACCTGTTCGGGGAAAACCGTATGCAGGAGATGCGCAATAACCAGGCGGAGGGCGCCTACCTGGACAAACCCTGCCACTTCATCGGCCACCTGCAGACCAACAAGGTGCGCCAGGTGGTGGGCGCCGTTTCGATGATCCAGAGCGTCGGCAGCCTGCGGCTTTTGCAGGCCGTCGCCCGGGAGGCGGAGCGCCGGGGCATCCGGCAGGACGTGCTGATTGAAATCAACCTGGGCGGGGAGGAAAGCAAGGCGGGCGCGGACGAAGCGGAACTCAAGCCCCTGATGGACGCCGCCGCGGCGCTCCCCGGCCTGCGGGTCCGGGGCCTGATGGCCATCCCGCCGCTGGAGTCCGAGGAAAGGAACGCGCGGCGGCACTTCGCCCGCCTGCGTGGCCTGCTGGAATCAATTTTCAGCTGGAAAGGCGAGCGGGCGCCGCTGGACACGCTGTCCATGGGCATGAGCGGCGACTTTGCGGCGGCCATCCTGGAGGGGGCGACCCTCGTGCGCGTAGGCCGCGGCATCTACGGCGAGCGGCCCTGAAGAAAGAAGAACGCTTCCGCATCCGGCGCCCGGGCGGCCTGCCCGGGCGTGCTATTCAGCGTGCCTGCGGATTAACAGGACGCTGACGTCGTTGACGTTGGTGCCGGTCGGGCCGGTCACCAGCAGGCCGCCCGCTGCCTGCAGCGCGGGATAGGCGTCGTTGTCATCCAGCGCGCGGTGGATGGAAACGCCCAGGGCTTCCAGTTTTGCGGCCGTTTCCCCGTCCACATAGCCGCCCGCCGCGTCGGTGGGGCCGTCCGTCCCGTCGCTGCCCAGGGAGAACACGGCGGTGTCCCGGCACCCGGCGATGCCCTCCGCCGCGGAGAGCGCGAGTTCCTGGTTGCGCCCGCCGCGGCCCTTGCCCCGGACTGTAACAACCGTCTCCCCGCCCAGGATGAAGGCCAGGCTCCGTTTGCCGCCCTGGTGGTAGCGGGCGACGGATGCCAGCACGCTTCCCGCTTCCCGGGCCTGGCAGACGAGGCTGTCCGTCAGCACCTGCGCCTGATAGCCCAGGCGGACGGCTTCTTCATGGGCGGCGCGGCACAGCGCGCGGACGCTGCCGGTCACCAGGACGGGGGCGGGCGGGAGCGCCCGCGGCGTCTCCGTGTTCAGGCATTCCATCGCCAGCGGAGACAGCGTGAGGCTGTATTTTGAGACCACGTCCAGGGCATCCCGGCAGGTGGAGAGGTCCTGCGCCGTGGGCCCGGAGGCGATGACGTCCGGCGGGTCGCCGATGACGTCGGACAGCAGCACCGTCGCCACCCGGGCGGGCTGGCAGTGCAGGGCGAAGCGCCCGCCCTTGACCCGCGACAGCCGCTTGCGCACGGCGTTGGCCTCGCGGATGTCGGCGCCCGAAAACAGCAGCTGGCGGGTGATGTCCTGCAGTTCCTCCAGGGGGACGAGGGGCGACTCAAACAGCGACGAGCCGCCGCCGGAGAACAAAGCCAGCACTGTGTCCGCGGGGCTTAGCCCCTCAACCATCCGCATCGCTTCCGCCGTGGCGGCAAAGGAGTTTTCGTCCGGGCCGGGGTGCCCTGCCTCGCGGACGGCAAAGCCGGGCAGCGCGTCCGGCGCGTGGCCGTACTTGGTGATGACGATGCCGCGGTCCATCCGCTCGTCCAGGACTTCCCGGGCTGCCACCGCCATGGCGAAGGCCGCCTTGCCGACGGCGACCACGAGGATGCGGCCCCCCGCGGGGAAGTCCATCTGCCCCAGCGCCTTTCGCACCGCTTCCCCAGGCTGGACGGCCTGCAGCGCCGCGTCCATGATGCGCCGCGCGTCTTCGCGGATGCCCATCGTCCTGTCCACCTCCCCGCATCGACGGAAATCAGGGTTCATCCCTAGTATCGCCGATTCCGGCCTGCTGTCAACCGTCGGGGAAGGGTCTGTCGGCTGAGGGGGGCTGTAGCGGCAGGGACTGCACCAGCGCCAGCGCGCGCAGCCGGGCAATCAGGCGGCTGAACGCCGGCCGGCCGGGCATTTCTGCCAGAATGCGTTCCGGAGAGATCCCCTGCGCCATCACCTCGCACAGCCCGCCCCAGGCGTCCGCGCTGTCGAGTTCTCCCGGATACGCGTCGATAAGCCGCTGGGCGACCGCGCCCCGCGCCCGGGCGCTGACCTTCCAGGCGCCGTCGAAGGCGGGCTGCTCCGCGCGCGGGGGTTGGGAGCCTCCGGGAAGCAAGGGTGTGTGGTTTGGGTTTCCCTTTGGGTTTGGAATACGGGAGGGCAGCCTGACCTTCAGTATGGCGTCCGGATTGCCCGTCGCATTGCCCTCCAACCTGCCCTCAACCTGCGCGCGGCTCTCCCCTGCCTGGAACCAGACCATCTGGTAGGCGGGGGTCAGGCGGCGGCGCTCCCCGGCCCGGTAGCGGATGAATCCCTGCCGGGCCAGCTGTTCCCGCGCGCGGCGCAGCGTTTCGCAGGCGGAATCCCCGGCGCCGAAGGGTGTCAGCGCGAGCAGGCGGGTGTTGCTGATGGACAGGAAGCCGTCCGGCCAGTCCTCACCCACGGCTTTCCGGTTGAACGCCTCCAACAGCGCGTGCCAGAGCACGAACGCGTTGGCGGTCAGGCTCCGTTCCACGGCCGCGGCCGCGAAGGCGCGGCATTCCCTGATGTAGTTGACTTTCGGCATACGTCCTCCTTGCGGTGTTCCTGACGGGAGCATACCGCGCGGGCGGACTGACATGTAATGACAGAATCCCGGGGCGGGCGCCGATGTCGCCCGAACGCGGGGGCGTGCTATAATACGGGCGTCGTCAAAAGGGGGGAAGCGTTTGCAGGCGCCGGCGTACGAACTGGTGTCCATGGGCCTGAGGTACTGGTTTGTACTGCTGGCCGTGTTCCTGCTGTGGCGGGCGTACCGTCTCATGCGGCAGGACCGGCGCGACTACCGGCGCACCCTGCGCCAGCTGCCGGACGCCGGGCTGGTGGGCGAGGTGGTCGACCTGCAGGAAAACCGGGGGATTCCCCTGCCCAGGGAAGGGATGATGGGCTCCGGGCGCAGCTGCGACGTGCGCGTCCCAGGGCTGAAGCGAAGGGAAGTGGAGTTTATCTTCCGCCCCGGACGGGGCGTGCGCCTAATCCCGGTTCACCGCCGCCACGGCGCCAGTCTGGACGGCCAGGCGCTGCGCGCCGCGGATGCCTTCGCGCTGCACGGCACCGTGCTGGAAATCCGGGACAGGTCCTTCCGCTTCCGGCTCTTCGCCGGGCTGGATCTGCCCGAGCGCGTGCCGCCGGCTCCTCCGCCGCGGCCGGAGCCGAAAATCCACGAGGGCGCCTGGGAAAGCCCGCAGGTTTCAGACATTCCGCCGCCGCTGCCGCCGGCGGAGGGCGCGCAAGGCCCGATGGAAATGACCTGGCAGTACGCGCCGGTTCCGGCACCGGCGCAGGGGGAACCGGAAGGACCGGAGCGTCCGCGCGCTTTCCGGCGCAGGCGCCGGGGCGGGGAGGAGGGGCGGGATGACGGCTGAAAAAGCGCGGGACGACAGCCGCCGCCTGGCGCTCCCCGGGGCGGTCTTCCTGCTGAGCGCCTTTTTGCTGCTGGCGCTCAGGGACTTTTACTGGCTGACCTTCGCGATGGCGGCGCTGGTTCCCCTTTCCTTCTACCTGGCCAGCGTTGCCCTGCCGCGCTTCATCCAGGCGGACCGCATCATCCTGTGCCTGGTCAACTTCCTGTGCGCCCTGGGCGTCCTGATCCTGTACCGGATGAGTCCGGAGCGGGGCGTCAGCCAGGCGGTCAATTACTTTTTCGGGCTCGCGGGGATGATGCTGTGCCTGATGCTGGTGCGGTACTGGCATCGGGTCAAGTGGCTGGTACCCCTGATGGCCCTGGGCGCCCTTCTGTTAATGGCGCTCCCGGTTTTCTTCGGCACCGAGCGCAACGGCGCGAAGGCCTGGGTGACGCTGCTGGGGGTCAGCTTCCAGCCCAGCGAAATCGTCAAGGTCGCCCTGCTGCTGGCGCTGGCTTCGCTGCTCGCCCGCCGCAGGATGATGGCGGCGCTGCTGTTTTCCGGCGCCTGCCTGGCGCTGCTGATGCTGCAGAAAGACCTCGGCACCGCGCTGTTGTACTACGGCATCACGCTGCTGATGATGTTCGCCGCCACCGGCAGCGTTGCCCTGCTGGCCCTGGGCACGGCGGGCGCGGCGGCGGGCGCGGTGGCCGGCTACGGCATGTTCAGCCATGTCAGGCGGCGCGTCGCCATCTGGCGAAACCCCTGGCTGGACTACCAGGGCAGCGGGTACCAGATCGTCCAGTCCCTGGTCGCCATGGCCAACGGCGGCCTGTGGGGCACGGGCCTGGGGCTGGGCAACGCCCGCGTCATCCCGGAGGTGGAGACCGATTTCATCTTCGCCGCCCTCTTCAACGAGTTCGGCGTCCTGTTCGGCGTTTGCGTCATCGCCGTCTACCTGCTCATCTTCCTGCGCGGGGTGGGCATCGCGCTGCGCAGCCACAGCAAGTTCCATACCCTGCTCGCCCTGGGCTGCTCCTGCCTGATCGCCCTGCAAACCTTTGTCATCATCGGGGGAAACATCAAGCTGATTCCGCTCACCGGCGTCACCCTGCCCTTCATCAGCTACGGGGGAACGTCCCTGGTGAGCAGCCTGTGCATCATGGGGCTTTTGCAGGGGGTGGCCAATGTCAACCAGCAGGACATCCTGGAGGACCAGCTGATCGCCATGGTGGGGGAGGAGGGCGCGTGAAACTGATCAAGCGCAACCTGCGGCTCATCGTCGCCGTCGTCAGCCTGCTGTTCATCGCGCTCATCGGGTACGGCGCCTACAGCCTGGGCGTGTTCGGCAACCGCTGGTTTTCCTCCGCCGCCAACACCTACCTGCGCACCGCCAAGCGCGACGTCATCCCCGGGCGGGTTTACGACCGCGAGGGGCGGCTGCTGGCCGGGACGGACGAAGCGGGGAAGCGCACCTACCCAACCGACGGGGTGACCCGTTCTGCGCTCGTGCACCTGCTGGGGGACCCGGGCAACAACGTCGCCTATGGCGTGGAGACCTTCATGGCCAACCACCTCTACGCCTTTTCGGACAGCTATTTTTCCAGGCTTTCCGCGGCCCTGGCCGGCCAGAAGCGGCGGGGGTACGACCTGCGCCTGAGCGTGGACAGCGCGCTGACCCGTCGCGTCGCGGAGCAGTTCCCTGCGGACAAGGCGGGCGCGGTTGTCGTCATGAACTACCGCACCGGCGAACTGCTGGCCCTGGCCAGCTTCCCCGGCTTTGACCCCGAAAACCCGGCGCCGGACATCGAGAAAGACCTCCGGCAGCCCTACTGGAACCGGGCGACCCGCTGGCTGAGCGCCCCGGGCTCCACCTTCAAGGTCATCACCCTGGCTTCGGCGCTGCAGCACATCCCCGGCGCGATGAGCAAAACCTATACCTGCACCGGCGGGTTCCAGGTGGACGACGTGGTGGTGACGGACGCCGGCATGGCTTCCCACGGCGAACTGGACCTGAAGAAAGCCCTGGCAGTCAGCTGCAACATCACCTTCGCCAAGCTGGCCCTGGAGCTGGGGGACGAAAAGCTTCTCCAGACCAGCCAGGCCTTCGGGCTGGACGACTACCTGCTGTTCTCGGACCTGGTGGTGGAAAACTCCTCCTACCCCAAGGCCAACCGCGTCAACAAGGAGGTGGCCTGGACGGGCGCGGGGCAGAGCGCGCTGGCTGTGACGCCGCTTCATATGTGCCTGACCGCGGCGGCCATCGCCAACGGGGGCGTGATGATGGAGCCCAAGCTGCTGCTGCAGGCGGTGGACGGCAGCCGGGAAGGCCGCGCGCAGATGCAGCCCGCGGTGTACAAGACGCCTCTGAGCTCGGAGGATGCGAAAACCATCAGCCTGGCCATGCGCCAGGCGGTGACCGGCGGCACGGCGACCCGCGCCGCGGTGGCGGGCCTCAAGGTCTGCGGGAAAACCGGCTCCGCCCAGGTGGACGGGCAGGAGGAGACCAACGCCTGGTTTATCGGCTTCCTGGACGAACCGGACCTGCCCTACGCCGTATGCGTCGTCGTGGACGACGCGGGGGAGGGCGGGCGCGTCGCCGCGCCCATCGCCGGGATGATTTTCGGGTACCTGCGGGACAACGCAGCCAGGCAGGCGCCTTAAGCCGCCCCGCGCCCTTTCGGGAGGCGGGCGGAAGCAGGCTTTTTCATTATGGAAGCGCCGGCGCGGCTGGCAGTCCCTCCGCCCCGGGTTCCGGATGCAGCGGGCTGTCGACCCCTTCCAGCACCACGGTGTGAAGGTTGGTCGAAAAGGACGTCCACTTTGTATACTTGTCCGCGCTGAGCCAGAAGAGCGGCAGCGCGTCGCTACCGTTTTTTACGTACTGCGGCCTGAACCGATGCGTGGCGGAACGCCGCGTGTATGAAAAGGCGAAGCGCCAGGACCTGCCGCCGTCCGGGGTCACCCATTCCTCGATCTCGCAGACGCCATCCCGCAAAACGCCCAGCGCGGCGCGGGTTTCGTCCCGTCCGTCCAGCACGATTCCGGAAGGGTAATACACGTCCGTCCCCGCCGCGACCCGGGCGCTCACCCACCGGCCGTCAAACCGCGCGGCCCAGGCTTCCGTCCCGCCGGAACCGCTGCGCATCCAGGCGACGCGCGGCGTCCCGTCCGGCGCTGCCCCAACGTCCCAGACCCTGGCCTGCACGCCTTCCCCGTTTTGCTGCAGCAGTCCAGCGTCTTTGAGGGTCAGGGGAAGGGGGCTTTCGCTCCCATCGGGACGGACGACGGTTCCTTTCAGGGGATCGACCGCGGCAAACCAGACGTCTGCCATCCCCTCCGTCCGCGCGTTATAAACGTTGAAGGCCAGGAAGAGCAGGTTGCCGTAGACGGCGGGCGGACCCGCGTACGCCCAGGTGCCTTGCCCGAAATCAGTCAATTGGACCGGTTTGGACCAGCGGCGGCCCCCGTCTTCCGATCGAGACAGGAACAGGTCTTCCGTCCGCTCCGCCGCCTCCACGCCCGCGTCCGTGCGCTTCCGGTACACGACCCCGAGGGCGTCGTCCGGCATCTGCAGCGGGCGCGGGTAGGTGCAGGGGCCCGGGTCAACCACGGTTTCGGGTTCCCAGAGGGCCGTGTCCTCCGGGCGCAAGCTGCGCCGCACGATCAGGGGGGAATTGTGTAGGGCGTAAAATGCGAGTAGCCTACCTTTGCCGTCGCCTTTCTCAGGGATGAGCAAGGCGGGGGCGCCGTGGTCGTCCAGCCGCTCCCAGGTTTTCAGGGTGACAGGCCTGCTGAAGGACGCGGTTTCATGGTCATAGTAGCCCGCCTGCACCTCGCCCGCGCCGGACAGCCAGCTAAAATAGGTCCGCCCGCGCGCGCCGCGGTAGTATACGGCGGACGGCTGGTTATACCAAAGCAGGTTGCCGCCCGGAACGACCGTCTGCTCCGTTCCGACCGCGTACTCGGCGAAAACCGGAAGGGACGGCATGAATCCCGGCCGTACCGCCCGGGCCGCCAGGCGGGTCAGGGCACTGACGGCCAGTTTGCCGTCAGGCCGCGGGAAGGGTTCAAAGCCGGATTCGCCGCGCGACAGCTCCAGGGTAGCCGACGGGTCCGGCGTGGTTACGAATATCGAGAAGGGCGCGGGGTAGGTGCCGGACGGCAGGGAAAAAACGGGCGGCGGAAGGCGCGTGAGCATCGCCAGGCTGCCGTCGCCGGTCTGCCAGCCGCCCCAGCGGCCGCCCGGCGCCGCGGCGCGCACGGCAAAGCGCAGCACTTCACCCGCTTGGCGCGCCGCAATGGAAAAAAAGGCGTCCCCGCCGGCGTATACGACGTCACCGGGCCCGGGTTCCGCCTGCCCGGGTGATAACTGCGCCAGCTCGTAAACGGCGCCGGCGGTCCTGGAGGGACTCCAGCGTACCTGGAAGGAGCCGTCCTCCGAAACGACGGAAACCACCGGCGCGCCCGGGGCGTCCGGCAGCGGGGACAGCAGGGGATTCAACCATAGCAAAAAAGCCAGCGCCACAGCGGCTGCCAACGTTAAAAGGGCCGGGAAACGACGTTTTTTCATACGTCCGTAAGGCAGGCGCCCGCGCCTGGATCCAGCGGGAAACCTGTCCGCGCGGGGCGCGCTCTTTCTTCAGGGGACAAGTTCTTCCATCTGCGCGACGAGGTCGGAAAACACCTTCATCGCCCCGCGGATGACGCCGGGCTTCTCCATGTCCGCGCCGGCCAGGCGCAGCGCCTCGATGGGCGGCAGGCTGCCGCCGCTTTTCAGGAAGCGGAAGTAGTCTGAAAGCGCCGGGGCGCCGCCCTTCTGGATGCGGTCGGCCAGGAACACCGCCGCGGAAAAGCCGGTCGCGTACTGGTACACGTAAAAAGCCCGGTAGAAGTGCGGGATGCGGAGCCACTCGTGCCGGATTTCCGGATCGATGACGCATTCCCGGCCGTAGTACTTGGTGTTGAGCGACAGGTGCAGGTCGCTCAATCGCTTTTCGGTCAGGACCTCCCCGGCCTCCTCCAGCCGGTGGCTTTCCATCTCAAACTCCGCGAACAGCGTCTGCCGGAAGAAGGTGGTGCGGAAATGTTCTGCCAGGCTGGTCAGGAAGAACAGTTTCGCGTCCTTGTTTTTGTCGTATTCCCGGGTCAGCGCCTGGTTGAGAAGCACCTCGTTGCAGGTGGAGGCGACCTCGGCGGCGAACAGCGAGTAGCCGGCCTTTTCATAGGGCTGCTCCCGGTCGCTGAAGAGGGAGTGCATGGCGTGACCCAGCTCGTGGGCCAGCGTCATCGCGCCGTCCAAGGTGTCGGTATGGTTGAGCAGCACGTAGGGATGGCTGCCGTAGGTGCTGGTGGAGTAGGCGCCGGGCGTCTTGCCGGGGGTTTCGTACACGTCGACCCAGCGCTCCCGGTAGGCGCGCGCCAGGCACTCCCCGTATTCCGGGCCCAGCGGGGCCAGGCCTTTCTTCACCAGGCGAAAAGCCTCCGGGTAGGGCAGCGCCATCGAGAAGTCCCTGGATATCGGCGGATAGAGGTCGTACAGGTGCAGGGCATCCACCTTCAGCGCGCGCCTGCGAAGGGCCAGGTAGCGGCCCAGTGCCGGCAGCGCCCGCGCGGCCTCCTTCACCAGGTTGTCGTACACGTTTACCGGAATCCGGTTGGGGAAAAGGGAGGCTTCCCGTGCGGAGGGGTATCCGCGCAGCCGGGCCTGGAGCACGTCGTTTTTTACCGCGCCGATGTACAGCGAGGACAGCGTGTTGGCAAAGCCGCCGTAGGCCTTCATCATGCCCAAAAACGCGGCCTTGCGCACCGCGCGATCCGCGCTGCGGATGAGCGGGCCGTAGTTGGCGTGGGTCATCCGGACCTTTTGCCCATCCTCGCCTAAAACCTCCGGCAGCGGCAGGTCGACCGCGTTGAGCACGCTGTAGGTCTTGTGCGCCGTCCCAAACACTTCGGAGCATTTCGCGAGCAGCTCTTCCTGCGGCAGGGGGAGCACGTGGGGCTTCTCGCGCAGCAGATCCTCGAAGAAGACGGAATACTGCGGGTGGATTACGTCCTGCGCCAGCGCGCGCAGGCGCGATTCCGGCAAGGTCAGCAGCTCCGGCCGCAGGAAGGCGAATGCTTCCCGGGCCTTGCGCAGCAGGGCATCCGCCCGAGCCATCTGGACCTTGTAGGCATCCCGGCCCGCGTCCTGGTCCTTTTGCATATGGGAATAGGTATAGTATTCAGACAGCAGCCGGTCAAGGCGGAAATAGGCCTCGGCCGCCGCCAGGGGGTCGGACGCGGCCTTGCCCTTCATGGCGGCCAGGCGGTCCGCCGCGCTTGTAATCTCCCGCGCGCCGGCTTTCAGCGCGGCCGCGTCCCTGAAGATGTGCCGCAGGTCCCAGCGGTACCGCGCGGGGATGCCGGCACGGCCCGGGGACGGGTTCTTGTCAGTTTCGCTCATTCTTCCATCTCGCGGCTGGCGTCGACGATGGGATCCACGGGGGTGCCCAGGAACTCCTCGTCCGGTTCCGCGAGTTCGGCGGCATCCGCCAGGTCCCTCCCGGGCAGCGCGGCCTCGCCCCGCTGCGGCTGGGGCGGATTGACCCGCTGCACGTCAGACGCCGGATAGGTCTTGATTTCGCTCCCCTCCCCGGCGCCCACGCGCACCTGGACGGTTTCCAGCAGGGGGTTCAGTTGGGTGACGATGCCCCGGCCCTGGGGGGTGATGACTTCCTTGCCCAGTTTGGGCATGCGCTTCCAGGACTTCTCGTATTGCTCCTGCTCGTACTTCAGGCAGCACAGCAGCCGCCCGCAGACGCCGGAAATCTTCGTCGGGTTGAGCGACAGGCTCTGTACCTTGGCCATGCGGATGGAAACGGGTTGGAACTCGTAAAGGAAGGTGGAGCAGCACAGCCCGCGGCCGCAGGAGCCGACGCCGCCGATTTTCCTGGCCTCGTCCCGCACGCCGATCTGCTTCAGCTCGATGCGCATCATGAAAATGCCGGCAAGGTCCTTGACCAGGGCGCGGAAATCCACCCGGCTGTCGGAGGTGAAGCAGGCGGTCACCTTGCTGTTGTCCGGCGCGAACTCCACGTCCACCAGCTTCATGTCCAGCTTGTGGGCGGCGATGCGCTCCCGGCAGATGTTGAAGGCGCGTCGCTCGCGCTCGCGCGCGCTTTCCAGCCGCCGCAGGTCCTCCGGGGTGGCCAGACGCGCCAGCACCGGCAGCGGGTCGGGCAGCAGGTTCTCTGGAATCTCGCGGGCTGCCTCGCAGACCTCGGCTGGGCTCAGGCCGCCGCCGAAGGGCACGATGACGGTGTCCCCCGGGAGGGGGGAAAAGGAACCGGGATGTACGTAATGGCGCTTTCCGGCGCTTCGGAACCGGACGCCGATGACGTTTGGCATGGTTATTCCTCCGATATCATCATCAGCAGGCGGTCGGCGACCGCCTGCCAGGAAACGTTGCTCGCGCGGTATTGGCGGGCGGAGAGCACGGCCCCGAGCACCTTGCGCGCGCGGGCCGCGGCATCCGGGCTGGGTTGGCCGGCGCCCGCCAGGCGCAGGGCGGCGCCCTCCGCGTAGTCCAGCAGCAATTCGGCGCTGTCCTTCATGTCGCGCAGCTTCTGGGAGGCGGCAGGCAGGTCGCCCGACCCTTTGAGAGAAAAGATGGCTTCGTCGGCCGCCTTGCGGGCCGCGGGGAACCGCGGGTCCTGCCGGATGAGGCGCGCCTTGCCGGGGCTTCCGAAGGACAGCGCGGCCAGATCGCACGCTTCCTCCCGGCCCAGGCCGTCCCCCATCAAGAGACGGGCGACTTCCTCCGCGGGCCAGGGGTTGACCACGGCGCGCTGGCAGCGCGAGCGGATGGTGGGCAGGACGGCGCTTTCCACCGCCGTCGTCAGCAGGAAGAAGGTGCCCGGCTCCGGCTCCTCGATGGTCTTCAACAGCGCGTTTTGCGCCGCGGGGGTGTATTTCTCGACACCTTCCAGCATCACGGCGCGCCGGCCGGACTCGAAGGGATGGGTGGCCAGGGAGGCTTTCAGGTCGCGCGCCTGCTCCACCTTGACCGTATTCTGGCGGTCGGTAAGGCCCAGCGACAGCAGGTTGGGGTGGGTCCGCCGGGCTGCCTTGACGCAGCCGGGGCATTCTCCGCAGGGGGCGGGCGCGTTTTCGCACAGGAGGGTCGCGGCCAGCAGCCCCGCCAGCGTGCCCTTGCCCACGCCAAAAGGCCCCGACAGCATCAGCGCGTGCGGGGCGCGGCCGGCGGCGTATTGATCAAGAAGGGCGGCATATGCGGGCGACAGGCGGCCAAAAACAGACGCCTGCGCCATCAGCGCGGTCCGTTCAGCCATCCTTTGGCACCCTGGTTTCAGATCTTGAGGAACTGGTCAACGCTCAGCACAAACACCGTCGCACCGCCGACGGTGACCTCAATCGGGTAGGGGGCGTACATACCGGTCGCGCCGCCCATGGTCACCGGGGAGGTCGCGATCTGCTTGCGGCTCTTGCACACTTTTTCAATAATGCCCATGCAGGCGTCATAGCGGTCGTCCTCGACGCCCACCAGCAGCGTCGTGTTGCCGGCGCGCAGAAAGCCGCCGGTCGTTGCCAGCTTGGTCACGCCAAACCCTTCCTCCATCAGCTCGCTGACGAGGTGGGCCGCATCCTCATCTTGCACAATGGCGATAATCAACTTCATGGACGGGCCTCCTTTGCTTACGGGAGTCTCGTGCTCCACGGTGCCCCGATTATACAGAAACCCGCCCGCCTTGACAAGCAAGGCGGAGTTTGGGCGGCCCCGCGCCAAGCTTGTACGACCGCGGCTGCCTGTGATAAAATCGCTACCGGAACCGAAGCAGCGGAAGAGAGGAAGGGAAATGGCCAGAATCATCCTGGACGCGATGGGAGGCGACCACGCGCCGCAGGCCGCCTGCGAAGGCGCCGTCCTGGCCCTGCGCGCGGACCCGCGGCTCACTGTGCTGCTGATGGGCGACCTGGACGTAATCCGCCCGCTGGTTGCGGACGCGCAGGACGTGTCCGACAGGCTGGAGTTAATCAGCGCGAAGGAGACCATTACCAATCACGAGTCCGCCGCGATGGCCGTGCGCCAGAAGAAGGACAGCGCGCTGGTCAAGGGCATGCTGATGGTGCGGGAAGGCGGCGCGGACGGGTTTGTTTCCGCCGGCTCCACCGGCGCGGTGCTGGTCGGCGGCATGCTGCGCCTGGGGCGCGTGCCGGGCATCGAACGCCCTGCCCTGGCACCGCTGATGCCCGGTGTCCGCGGCCAGTTCCTGCTGATTGACTGCGGCGCCAACGTCGACTGCAAGCCGGAATACCTCGCCCAGTTCGGCCTGATGGGCGATGCCTATATGCGAAGGGCCATGGGCATCGAACAGCCGCGCGTGGGCCTGGTCAACAACGGGGCGGAGGAGGAGAAGGGCAACCAGCTCTACGCCGCCGCCCACCAGCTGCTCAAAAAGGAACCGCTGCACTTCATCGGCAACGTCGAGGCCCGGGACATCACCGCGGACAAGGCGGACGTCATCGTCTGCGACGGGTTTGACGGCAATATTATTCTCAAGTACACTGAGGGCGTCGGCGCGACCCTGATGAACATGATCAAGCGCGAGCTGACGGCGGACCTGCGCAGCAAGATCGGCGCGTTGCTGGCCCGGCCGGCCTTCCGGCGCGTCAGGAAGCGCATGGACTATACGGAGGTCGGCGGCGCGCCGCTGCTGGGCGTGCGCGGCGCGGTGGTCAAAGCCCACGGTTCCAGCAACGCCAAGGCATTCGCCAGCGCCCTGCGCCAGGCCGCGCGCATGGCCGACAACGGCGTCGCGCTGGCGATTGAGGAAAGCATCGGTCAACAAACCCTGTAAGGGAGGAAGCTCATGGTATTCGAAACCGTCACCAAACTGATTGCCGGACAGCTGAAGGTCGACCCGGAAAAGGTGACCCGGGACGCCCGCCTGGTGGAGGATCTGGGCGCCGACAGCGCCAACGTCATGGTGCTCATCATGGACCTGGAGGACCAGTTCAACATGCAGGTGGAGGACAGCGCCATCACGTCGCTCAATACGGTCGGCGACGTCGTGGATTACATCCAGGCCCGACAGGCTTGAACAAGGGGACGCCGGGGCTGCCGCACGAGGAGGCGGCAGCCGTTTTTCATGCGCGGGGCCGCCAGGGGCTGGAGGCCCGGCTGGGCTATTCATTTTCGGATAAAGACCTCCTGGCGCGCGCGCTGACCCATCCCTCCGTGATCGGCGCGCCCAGCAACCAGCGCCTGGAGTTTTTGGGCGACGCCGTGCTGCAGCTGTGCGTCAGCCGCGCGCTGTTCCTGCGCTCCGGCGAGGCGGAGGGCAAGCTGACCTTCCGGCGGCAGCGGCTGGTGCGGGAGGACGCGCTGGCGGAAGTGGCCCGGGCGCTGGACCTGGGCAGCCTGCTGCGGCTGGCGCCGGATTTCCGGAAACGCGGCGGCGCCCAGCAGGACTCCGTGCTGGCTGACGCCATGGAGGCGGTGCTGGGCGCCCTGTACTTGGACGGCGGCATCGAGGCGGCCGGGCAGGTGGTGAACGCGCTGTGGGCCGACAGGATGACAAATGCGGACGCGGCGCTGGACCCGAAAGGCGCGCTGCAGGCGCTGACCGCGGAGAAACGCCTTCCGGAACCAGCATACAGGCTCCTTTTGGCTGAAGGGCCGCCGCACAGCCGCAGGTTCACCGCGGCCGTGTCCATCGCCGGGGAAGAGCTGGCGCGAGGGGAGGGGCGCACCATCCGCGCCGCGCAGCAGCAGGCGGCGCAGCAGGCGCTTGGCGCCCTTAACCAGCGGGAGGCGGGAGAATGAAGCTGTCCCGCCTGGAAATCTTCGGTTTCAAGTCCTTTCCCCAGCGGACGGACATCCGCTTCGACGCGGGCATCACCGGCATCGTCGGGCCCAACGGCTCCGGCAAGAGCAACATCGCCGACGCCGTCAGGTGGGTGCTGGGAGAGCAGAGCGCCCGGGCGTTGCGCGGCGCCAAAATGGAGGACGTGATTTTCTCCGGCACGCAGAAGCGCCGGCTGATGCCCTACTGCGAGGTGTCCCTGGTGTTTGACAACCAGGACGGTAAACTGCGCAGCGACCGGGCGGAGGTGATGGTGACCCGGCGCGCCTACCGGACCGGCGAGGGCGAATATTTCCTCAACAAGAAGAACTGCCGCCTCAAGGACATCGTCGAGCTGTTCCAGGACACCGGCGTGGGCCGGGAAGGTTACTCCATCATCGGGCAGGGACACATCGACGTCATTCTCTCGGGCAAGGGGGAGGAGCGCCGGGCCGCCTTCGAGGAGGCGGCGGGCATCTCGGGCTTCCGTTCCCGCAAGGAGGAGGCGGAGCGCAAGCTGGAGCGCACCCAGGAATACCTAAGCCGCGCCGGCGACCTGCTGGGGGAGCTGTTCAGCCGCCTGGAGCCGCTCAAAGCGCAGGCGGACGCCGCCCGGGCCTACCTGCGGCTGTCGGAGCAGCTCAGATCCCTGGACGCGAACATCTTCCTCTCCCGCCACGAGCGCGTCAGCCGGCGGCTTTCGGGGCTGACGGAAAACCTGCAGGCCCTGGCGGAGCAGGTCCGGGCGCACGAGGCGGACATCGCCCGGCTGCAGGGGGAACGCCGGCAGGCGGAGGCGGACATGGCCCGGGCGGACGCGCTGGAAGCCGAGGCGAAAGAAGCGCTTCGGCAGCGTGAGGAAGCGCTCAACGCCCATCTGCTGCGCTGCCAGCGCGCGGACGACGCGCTGCGCGCCGCCTCGGACGAGGCTGCCCGCAAGGAAGCGGACGCGGCGGACGCGCGGCGTGAGGCGGAGGGCATCCTCAGCATCCTGGACGCGGCCAGGGCGGAGGGCGAACAGGGCAGGATGCTGGCCCTGCAGGCCGATCGCGCGCTGAAGGTCAATTGGGATACGTCGGCCGCCAACAAGAACGGCACCGCCGAGATCGAACCGGCCCTGGCCGAGAGCTGGACCGTTTCCGACGACGGGCTCACCACCGTCTTCAAGATCCGCGAGGGCGTCACCTTCCACGACGGCACCCCGCTCGACG
>JAPXQZ010000013.1:0-15282 GCA_033813835.1 Clostridia bacterium
GATCACCGACGCGGAGTCCGTCGTGCTGGCGATGAGCGAGGACGTCTACAACGTCAACTTCCTCCTGACCAATTCCCAGGTCAACGAGAAAAGCTTCGCGCTCTTCACGCCCTCCATCCTGGAAACCAAGCGGATTGTGGAGTCCTACGGGGGAAAGCTCCTCAGCGACTTCGTTATCCAGCGCAACCCGGAAACGACGCTGATGGAGTTCAACTTTGGGAAGGGCATTTCCGAGAAGGCCTGGGCCATCCGGGAGAGCCAGTGGCGGGGCAACCATTACCTCTCCCAGCGCAGGTTTCCCACGGCGGAGGACTGCTACAACGAGCTGTTCAAGAAGTATCAGCTGGAGCCCGGCACGGACGAGGCGACCGCCATGACGGTCATGGCGGTGTATTCCGAGATGCGTATGAACATCTTCAACTCACTGCCCGTCGTGATTGCCCGGGACATCCCCTTTGAGGCGGTGACGGAGATTACGGGGCGCAGCATGTCCCTGCCCGGCATGGGCATCGAGGTGGGGGAGAAGCGGGTCTATCCGCGCAGCACCCTGGCCTCCCAGGTCATCGGATACGTCGGCCCCATCAGCGAAAAGGACAACTACGCGACCGAGCTCAAACCCATGGGATACGCCCTCAACGACGTCATCGGCAAGGACGGCGTGGAGCGCTCGATGGAAAACTGGCTGACCCCCAACATTTTAAGCCGCACGGGCAGCCGCGTGATGGAAAAGGACCACCAGGGCCGCCTGACGCGCCAGATGAGCTACACCGCCCCCACCGACGGGAACAACGTCAAGCTGACCCTGATCGAATCCTTCCAGCGGGAGGCGGAGCGTGCCATCGCCGCCAACGTTGAGTACACCCGCGGCGTCCAGGAGCGGGAGATGTTCCGCGACCGCTGGCGGGAGACCAACAAGGCAAAAATTGAGCTGAGAGACTTTACAGAGTACCCCCTGCAGCTGGCCGACACCGGCACGATGGTCGTGCTGGAAGTCGCGACGGGGCGCGTGCTGGCCATGGCGCAGTACCCCACCTACGACCTCAACGCCATGGTGGCGGGTGGCAAGGAGGTGGCCGAGATCCTCCTGGATGAGCGCAGGCCGTTGTGGAACTTCGCCATCCAGTCCCGTGCGGAGCCGGGCTCCATCTTCAAGATGGTCACCGGCCTGGCTGCCCTGACCAGCGGCCGGCTGACGGTGGACGAGCGGATTACCGACACCGGCCCCTATATGGGTTACACCACCAAGGAAGAGGACGCGCCGGTGTGCTGGATCGCCAAGGGTTACCGCAAGGACCACGCCGACCTCAACATCGTGTCCGGGCTGTCCAAGTCGTGCAACTTCTTCTTCTACACGCTGGCCGGCAAGCTCTACGGCAAGACCGGCAGCAACCTGCTGTACCAGTACGCCGCCAAATGCGGCCTGACCACCCGCACCGGCATTCAGCTGCCGGGCGAAGCGCGCAGCGTGGTGGGCAACCAGACCTCCCTGTACGATCCGACGGCGTCGGTGAACCAGCAGGAAACCTCAAGGCCCCTCCTGACCGCCGCCAAAATCAAGCAGCACCTGCGCAACGTCGGTTCCTCCTACGGCATTACCTACGACGACGTGCGCCTGGACGCCTGCATCAAACAACTGATGGACATGGCGCTGGTCACCAATCAGGAGGACTGGCCGGACGCGATGCGGCCCATCCTGATGGCGGAGCTGAACATGACCCGGGACATGGTCTGGCTGCAGGCGGTCATCGGCGAAATCTGGTTCGCGCTCAACGACATCAAGTGGGGCGGCAGCCTGGAGGTGCAGATGGCCATCGGGCAGTCCATCACCCTTCTGACCCCCGCCGCGGTCTCGCGCTACGTGGCCGCCCTGGCCAACGGCGGCGTCGTGTACAACCTCTCCATCATCGATTCCGTGGTATCGCCCGAAGGGGAAATCCTCAACCAGTACCAGCCCAGCGTCTTCGGCCGCCTGGACGGGTCGGAGCCCTACATGCCCTATATCAAGGAAGGGATGAAGGGCGTGGTTGACGAGGCGGGCACCGCCAAGCGCTACTTCGACGGCTGGGCGTACACCGACGAGCTGTGGGCGAAGACGGGCACCTCCCAGGTCATGATCGGCGGCATCAAGCTGGACCTGGAGAACAACGGCTGGTTCGTCGCCCTAGCGCCCTTTACCACGCCGGCTGAAATCGCCGTCGTCGTGCTGATTCCCAACGGGAAGGCCGGCGCGGAGGCGACGCGCGCCGCGCGCGACTTCATCGGCTGGTGGATGGACGACCGCAACAAGCGCACCGGGGACACCCCCGTGGTTCCAGGCAACGAGCTGATGCCGTAGGGAGGCGTGATGGGCAAGCGATTTCTGTTCGTTTCCGGAAAGGGCGGGGTGGGGAAATCCACGCTCGCGGCCGCGATTGCCGTCAAGGCGGCGGACAAAGGCCGCCGGGTCGCGCTCATCGACGGCGACGCGGGGCTGCGCAGCCTTGACCTTTTGCTGGGCCTCCAGGATAAGGCGCTCTACGACCTGGCCGACGTCGCCCAGCGCCGAAGCGCGCTGGAGGACGCCATGGTCTGGCACCCCGTGTACCCGACCCTGCGGCTGCTGGCCGGCGGGCAGCAGGCCCGGCAGAAGGATTTCAGCCGGCAGGACCTGGAAAAAATCCTGGCTACCGCCGCGCGCCGCTTTGACCTGGTCATTGTGGACGGGCCGGCGGGGCTGGGCCGCGGCGTCAAAAACTTCGCGGGCATTGTCGATACCGTGGTCGTCGTCGCCACGCCCGACGCGGTCTGCCAGCGGGTCGCCGAGAAGCTCACGAGCCAGCTGTCGGCATCCGGCCTTCGCGCTAGCCTGATGCTCAACCGCTATCAGACGGACCTGGCCCGGGAGGGAGTCCTGCCGCAGCCCGCCGCGCTGGCGCAGGCGCTGGACGTTCCGCTGCTGGGCGTGGTTCCCGAGTCGCCGCGGGTGTATGGTGCGATGCTTCAGGGCAGGACCGCGGCGGAGACCGGGGACGCCGAAATGGACCAAGCGCTGGAAGACGCCCTCAGCCGGATGGAGGGTGACAGCCGCCCCCTGCCCGTGTTTGAAAAGAAGAAGCTCAGCGTATTCCAGCGCGTCTGGAAGTGGCTGGAGGATTAGGGATGGTCACCTTCGAGGACAAGCGCTCCCGGCCGCATTTTGATTTCCTGCTGCTCATCGCGATGTACCTGCTGATGATTATCGGGGTGCTGGCGATTTCCGTCGCGACCTTTGACCCTGCCGTTTCCAGCGACCTGCCGCTGCTAAACCGCGTCCTCGCGTCCAACACCGGCTCCTGGCAGGCCATCTTCGTCGTCGCCTCCCCGGCGGTGGTCTGGTTCATCGTCAGCATCCCCTACGAGCATTTCAAAACCTTCGCGCCGCTATACTATTTTGGCATCATTGCCTTCCTGATGGTCGTGCTGGTGACCTCCAGCGCAATCCGCGAGGTCAAGGCCTGGTTCCAGCTCAGCCTGGGACGCATGCTGCAGCCCAGTGAATTCGCCAAGCTGACGCTCATCCTGATGCTGGCCAAGGAGCTTTCCCTGACGGAAAAGCCCATGGGTACCCTGCGGTCCGTCGTCCGCATCGGCCTATTTTCGCTGCTGCCCGCCGGCATCACCTTCCTGCAGGGGGAGACGGGCAGCGTGCTGGTGCTGCTAGGGGTTACCTTCCTCATGCTGTACTTCGGCGGCGTGGACTGGAAGTGGATCCTGGCCATCGGTGTCGCCGCCCTTCTGGGCATCGCGGGCATCTTCGCCTACGGCATCATCGGCGGCAGCACGGACTACAAGCTGCTGCGCATCCTGTCCTTCCTGGACCCCTACGCCTATGACCTGGACGCGGGATACCAGTCCCTGCGCTCCCAGCAGGCCATCGGTGCGGGCGGAGCCAGCGGCGTGGGGCTGTTTGTCCCCGGATCGATGAGCCAGCTGAACTTCGTTCCGGAGGACTGGACAGACTTCATCTTCTCCACCATTGGGGAAGCGGTCGGGTTTGTCGGCTCGGTCTCCATCCTGCTGCTGTTTCTGTTCCTGATTCTGCGGATGCTGTACCTGTCCCGCTTCACGTATGACAAGTTCGGCCGCCTGGTCATCATCGGCGTGATGTCCATGCTGTTTTTGCACGTGGTGCAGAACGTCGCCATGACGGTCGGCCTGATGCCCATCACCGGCATCCCTCTGCCCTTCCTCAGCTACGGCGGTTCCAACCTCCTCACCAACGCCATCGGCATCTCGCTGGTGCTCAACGTTACCCGCAACCGCGCGGCCGCCATGTCCGTCTACAATGTTCCCGCCAGCGCCGCGTTGCGCAGCCGGCGCAGGCGCCGCAATCCCGTATACGTCAACGAGAGCCGGGACAGGGGGCCGCTCTCCGTCCTGCGCAGGTCCCGCGGCGACCGGAAGAGAACCACGCCGGCCTGAGTCGCGCATAAAAGAATTAAAAACGGCTTGTCAAGGCCGATGCCCGTCTGTATAATGCCGCTGCATTACACCGAATCGGAGGTTTGCCTGATGACCCTGGTCAAATGCCCGCGCTGCGAACTGAACTACATGAGCGCCAATGAGAAGATGTGCAAGGTTTGCTACCGGGAACTGTACGGCAAGCTGCCCCGCGAGGATATCGAAGTCTGCTCCACCTGCCGGGAGGCCCAGGCGCTTCCGGGCAAGGATGTGTGCCTGTACTGCCTGCGGGAGATGAACAAGCAGAAAGGCCTGAAGGAGGACGCGGAAACGCCGGTGGATATCGGCATGGATCCCGTGAGCGGGATGGAGGAAATCCTCCATGACGTCGGCACGGAGGACGACCCGGAGTACCACGTGCTGGGCGACGCGCTTTCGCTGGAAGAAATGAGCGAGCAGGAAGACCGGGACGACGACGATGACGGGGACGGGGATGACTGAACCTCCCCGGCTGTTTACCATCAGCGACTTGCACCTGCCGGGCGGGGACGACAAATCCATGGACCTGTTCGGGCCGCACTGGTTGCGGCATTTTGATAAAATCAGGGAGGACTGGCTCTCCCGCGTCGGGGAGGACGATATTGTCCTAATTCCTGGGGATATATCCTGGGCGATGCGGCTGGAGGACGCGATTCCGGATTTGCAGGCCGTCGGCAGCCTGCCGGGCACCAAGGTCATGATCAAGGGGAACCACGATTTCTGGTGGAGCTCCGTCAGCCGCGTCCGCGCAGCGCTGCCGCCCCGGACGCACGTCATACAGAACGACGCGCTGCGGCTGGGAGATACCGTTTTTTGCGGGTCCCGCGGATGGACACCGCCGGGGGAGGGAGAGGACGGCCCGGAAAACCGCAGAATCTATGACCGCGAGCTCGCGCGGCTGGAAATGTCCCTGGCCGCCGCGCGCAGGCTGGAGCCGGAGGGGCGCCTGGTGGCGCTGTGCCATTTCCCCCCCTTCGGGAGCCGGGGCGAGGACAGCCCCGTCAGCCGGCTGCTGGAACGCTACCAGGCGCGGGACGTCGTCTACGGCCATCTGCACGGCGTCGGCTGCCCGGCGGGATTTACGGGGGAGCGCAACGGCGTACGCTACTGGTTTGCGTCCTGCGACTGCGTCGGGTTCGCCCTGGTGGAACTGACCTGAAACCCGGCCACGCGCTGATGCCCCCACTTTTCACCTCCCTGGCGGCCGGATCGGCCCAAAGAATCGTTCCCTGCGTCTAAACCGGCGCGTCGATGGGGATTGGCATCCACCCGCGGGGGTATAAGCCCCATCCAAACCGGTATCCGGGACTTCCTGTTGGAACAGCCAGGCAACTGTAAGCCGGGACCCGCGCTGGCAGGATTCATTCAGGATCGTTCGTCGGCCACGCAGCCAGGTTATCCGCACCGGAAAACACCCAAAGCCTATTGAAATCCGTGATATGCCATCATAGAGGACAACTTCATTACAGTTCACAATTATTCCCGGGCAAATTTGTTTAAAACCGTAGCTCTAAAATATCAATAAAACACTTGTTCCCATGAAGCCGATGAACTGAACGGAACACACATTCGCAGTTCAGCGGGTTTTTCTTTGATTATCGCGCTGATTTCGCCCAAAGGCAGGAACCGCAAGGGTGTTCGCGTTTACCGTTCATGGAAAGATGTGGTAATTTGTGCCTGACAGCGGTGATAAGTGGTGATTGGTGGTGAGCGAAGTGCCGAAACCGGACAGCGGCGCCCAGGATTCCGGTTCCAATGGAACCGGGCAGCGTGAAATCGCAGGCCAGCGCCTGGGTTTCATCGGCGTGTTCAACCACTCCATCGATGGGAAGGGACGCCTTATCGTGCCGCAGGCCTTCCGGGGCCTTTTGGGAGAACGCATCATCGTCGGCGTCAATATGGCGCAGGATTCCATCGCGATTTATCCCTTCGACGTCTGGAAGGACAAGGTGGACATGCTGACCGCGCTGAGCCGGGAGGACGTCGCGGCGGAATATTTCCTGGCGCGGTTCGCGATGTACTCCTTTGACGGGCTCGGCTTTGACGGGCAGGGAAGGGTGCTGCTGCCGGCCGCCCTCCGCGAGCAGTTTTTGAAGGACGCGCAGGGGGTGCAGGTATCCGGCACGACGGAGTACGTCCGCGTGGTCTCCGACGCCCAGGCACGGCAGGAGCGTGAGCGCTTTGTCAGCCAGTTCCCCGACCCGCTTAAGGCCATCAGCGATATCCAGGCTAGGGCGCGCAGCAAGAACAGGGACGGCCAGTAGCCTCCGGAAAGGAAAGAACATGCAGCAGGCCAGACAGGCGACGTTCAGGAAGTTCGTGCTTGCGGGCGACCGCATCGTGCAGCGCGAGCCCATCGCCGTTTCCTCCAAGGTGTTCGTGGACAACCGGGGCGACCAGGATGAGCGGAACTATTTCAAGGCGCCCGCCGGTGCGGGGGATGCCCGTGGCTTGTCCCTGCCGGTCACCACGCTGGTCCTTCTGTTCGCCGTCGTCGCGGCGCTCGTCCTCGTGTTCTCGCGCGCCGGCTTGACGCGGCGGTTGGACCAAGAGTATGCTCAACTCCGCGGCCGGTACGTCGCGGCGGAAAGCGAGCGCCTGGTTCTGGCGGAAGAGTTGGCCCGCAGGAGCGACGCGTCCGACGTATGCTATTACGCGGTACAGAGCCTGGGGATGCGCCTGGCGACGTACGAGGAGACCGTCGGCGTCCAGGCTGCCGGGCTGCCGGCGCTGCGCCCGGAGGCCGTCAGGGGCAGCGCTTCAGGCGCCCACTAAACAAATATGTGTTTCAGAGGTAGACATGAAGTTGTCTCAACTGGCCAGGGAGGCCGCGGGGTACGTTCTTGAGCTGACGGGGGACTGCGAGGTTGTTTCCATCAGCGCCGACAGCCGGGAAGAGAACCGGCAGGGGCTGTTTTTTTGTATTCGTGGCGCGCGGTATGACGCGCACCACTTCGCGTCCCAGGCCGTGGACAACGGCGCCTGCGCGCTGGTGGTGACCCAGCTTCAGCCCCAGCTGGACGTGCCGCAGCTGCTCGTCAGCGACGATCGCGCCGCCATGGCGCTGATGGTCCGCGCGTTCTACGGCTTTCCGGACCGGGAGATGAAGCTGGTGGGTATCACCGGAACCAAGGGGAAGACCACCACCAGCTACCTGGTCAAGGCCATCCTGGAACGCTCCGGCTACCGCTGCGGCCTCATCGGCACCACCGGCAACATGGTCGGGGACCAGTGGGTCAAAAGCAACCTGACCACGCCCGACCCCATCGACCTGTACAAGGCGCTCCGGCTGATGGCCGACGCGGGCTGCGAATACGTGGTCATGGAGGTATCCGCCCACGCGCTGGCGATGCACAGGCTGCAGGGGCTGACTTTCGAAGCCGGATGCTTTACCAACCTGTCCCAGGACCATCTGGACTTTTTCATTACCATGGAGGAGTATTACAAGGCCAAGCGCGCCTTCTTCGAAAGCGGTGCCGTGCGCAACGCCGTGGTCTCCCTGGACGACGCCTGGTCGGCCCGGCTGAGCCAGGAAATCTCGCTGCCCAAAATCACCTACGCCATCTGCACCAACGCGGACCTGTTCGCCCGGGACATCCAGATCCACGAAAACGGCGTTTCCTTCCAGCTGAGCCTCTGGAACGACAAGTACTACCCCGTCAGCCTTCACCTGATGGGCATGTTCAATATCTACAACGCCCTGGCGGCCGTCGGCATCGGGCTGACGCTGGGGTGCGAGCCGGAAGTCATATGCGCCGGGCTGGAGAGCGTGACCAGCGTGCCGGGGCGCGCCGAGGTGCTCGACACCCACACGGACTACAAGGTCGTGCTGGACTATTCCCATTCCCCGGACGCGCTGGAAAACATCCTGACGGCCATCCGTGAGTTCCTCAGGGGGCGCCTGCTGGTGGTGTTCGGCTGCGGCGGGGACCGCGACCACGGGAAACGGCCCCTGATGGGGGAAATCGCCGGCAGGCTGGCGGACCTGTCCATCCTCACCAGCGACAATCCGCGGGCGGAGGACCCGATGGACATCCTGCAGGCCATTGAAGAGGGCATCAAGCCGACGGGTGGCTCCTACAAGGTCATCGAGAACCGCCGGGACGCCATCCGCTACGCGCTGGAACTGGCCGCCGCGGGCGACGTGGTGCTGCTGGCCGGCAAAGGGCACGAGACCTACCAGGAGATCGCCGGCGTGAAGCGTCCCTTCGATGAAAAGCAGATCGTTTCCGAACTGCTGCGGGAGATGCACCCGCAGGGCGGCCAGCATGCTTGAACTGCTCTCCGGAGCCGTATCCCTCATCATCGTCCTGCTCCTGATGCCCGGCTTCATCCGGCTGATGAAGGACCGCGGCATGATTCAACCCAAATACGATCTGGGGCCCGACTCCTTCAAGAAGCGAGAAAAGCCGCCCAATATGGGGGGGCTGGTCATCGCGCTGGCCGTGGTGGTCTCGATGCTGCTCATCAGCCGCCTGTCCGGCACGTCCCGGGACCTGCTGCTCCTGATTCCCTCCCTGGGCGGGCTGGCAATCGGCTTTGCGGATGACTGGCTCAAGGACGTGAGGCGCCACCACGAGGGGCTGAAGCCCCGCTATAAGCTTGCCGGCCAGGCGGCGGTCGGCCTGTTGTTCGCCGTCGTCGTCGTGAACCTGGCCGGTTCCCGCGTGCACCTTCCCTTTACGACCGCCACCCTGAACCTGGGCTGGGCCTACGTGCCGCTGATGGCGCTGCTGTATGTCTTTATGACCAACTCCGCCAACCTGCAGGATGGCGTGGACGGGCTGATGGGCTCGGTTTCCGCGGCCGGCGCGGCCGCGATGGGGGCCATCGCGCTCATCATCCGCGGCGGCAGCCTGGGAGAGCCGGGCGTCGCCTACGCCTGCTTCGCGCTGGCCGGCGCCTGTTTGGGTTTTTTGTTTTTCAACCAGCATCCCGCGCGGATTTTCATGGGGGATACCGGCTCGATGTTCATCGGCGGGCTGCTGACCGGCGCCGCGATGATGCTCCGGCTCCAATTCTGGCTGATTCCCCTGTGCGCCACGATGATCCTCTCCTCGCTGTCCGTCATTGCGCAGCGGGCCTACTTCAAGCTGACCGGCGGCAAGCGGCTGATCAAGATGTCGCCCATCCACCACCATTTCGAGATGAGCGGCTGGAGCGAGAACACCATCGCGCGCCGCTATACCCTGTTGGTGGCCGGGCTGTCCCTCCTGGCGGCGCTGGCGGCGCTGCCCATCGCGGGGTAGCCGCATGACAGCGCAGCACGTGGCGCGCCCCGGCGCGCAGTATCGGGAGAAGACGGTTATGGTGCTGGGCGCGGCGCGCAGCGGCACCGCGGCGGCGGAGCTGCTGCTCTCCCTGGGCGCGCGCGTGCTGCTGTGCGACCAGAAGCCGGAAGCCGCGCTGGGCGCCCTGCCCGACGCGCTCAGGCATCCGGACTGCAAACTGTTGCTGGGCCAGTCGCCCCTTCCCTACCTTCCCTCCTGCGACCTGCTGATCATCAGCCCCGGCATCCCCCTGTCCGCGCTGGACGTCGCCAAGGCGAGGGAGGCAGGTGTCCCCGTGACGGGAGAACTAGCCTTCGCCGCGTCCTGTGCCCCCTGCGAGTTGATTGCACTCAGCGGTACCAACGGGAAGACGACCACTGTATCCCTCCTGGGCGAGATTTTCCGTCAGGCCGGGCGCGTCGCGCACGTCGCCGGCAACATCGGCTACCCCCTCAGCCTGGCGGTCCTGAAGGCCCGGCCGGATGATCTGCTCATCGCCGAGGTCTCCAGCTTTCAGCTGGAAACCGCGGGGGACTTCCATCCTTCAGCCGCGGCGATGCTCAATCTGACACCCGACCATCTGGACCGGCACGGCACCATGGAAGCCTACGCCGGGCTCAAGCGCCGGCTGTTCGCGCGGATGGAGCCGGCGGACCTGGCGGTCCTGAACCTGGACGATCCCTTGGTCCGCGCGATGCAGGAGGGAATCAGGGCCAGGGTCGCCTGGTTTTCCTCGACTGAAGCGGTTCATGAAGGTTCCTTCCTGCGGGACGGCTGGATCTGCGTCCGGTTTCACGGGGAGGAAAAACGGGTGTGCGAAGCGAAGGACCTGCGGATTCCCGGGCGGCATAACCTGGAGAACGCGCTGGCCGCCGCGGCCCTTTCCGCGGGTATGGGGGTACCTTCCGCCGTCGTCGCATACGCCCTGCGCCATTTCGAAGGGGTGGAGCACCGCATCGAGTTTTCGGGCGTCCGCGCGGGTGTACGTTACTACAACGATTCCAAGGGGACCAACCCGGATTCGACCGAGAAGGCCGTTCAGGCAATGAGCGCGCCCACCGTCATCATCCTGGGCGGGTACGACAAGCACGTTCCCTTCGACGCGCTGGCGCGGCGCATTATGGATTCCGACGCTATCCGCCACGCCGTCCTCATCGGGCAGACCGCCTGCCAGATCCGCGACGCGCTGCGGGAAGCGGGTTTTGAGGCCGTGACGATGGCCGGCAGCCTGGAGGAGGCGGTTCTCCTGGCGTCCGGAATCGCGCGGCCGGGGGAGAACGTCCTGTTTTCACCGGCCTGCGCGTCCTTTGATATGTTTGATGATTACGAGCACAGGGGAAGGGTGTTCAAGCGCCTGGTGCAATCCCTGCCGAACGCGGAGACGCTCCCGTGAGGCCGCCGCCCCTCCCGCCGGAACCTCCGCGGGCCTTCCCGCCCGATGACCGTGAAGATCCGCCCCAGGGCCTGGCGGGCGGTTTCCCGGATATCCAGGCATCCGCGGATGGCTTGCCGGGAGTCGAATGGCGGGAACCCGTCCCCGGCCCGGATGCGCAGGCGCCCGGGGATGAAACGCATATGGCCGCGGACGAGGCCCCGGACCGCCGCGTCGCGGGCTGGGTCAAGCTGAGCGCGGCGGCCCTGCTCTTGCTGGGCGCCCTGCTTTTCCTGCGCTACGAAGTGTTCACCATCCGCCACGTCCGCGTTTTCGGAACGCAGCAGGTGACCTGGCAGGAAGTTGCGCGGTCTGCGGGGCTGGATCGGCGGCCGTTTTTTTTCACGCTCGGCGAAGACGAGGTACGGCGCGGCATCGACGCGAACCGCTACCTGGTGTTCGAGGGGATGGAAAAGGTTTTCCCCAACACCTTGGTGCTGCGCGTCCGGGAACGGAAGCCATTCGCGTTTTTTACCCATTTGGGCATTGGGTACGTCCTGGCGCAGGACGGCATGGTACTTGAGAAATCAAGGGATTTAAGCAAAGGGGCGGGCCTTGCCCAGGTGTCCGGACTGTCGGTGTGGGGGGAATTGGACCCCGGAGCGTTTCCCCAGACCACCGACCCGCTGCAGGTGGACGGGCTTCGGGAATTGCTGGGCGAACTGGCCGCCTGGGGGATGGACAGCCAGGTCCAGGCGGTCGACGTTGCCCAGAGCTTCAACCTGTCGCTGCTGACGCGCGACGGGTACACCGTCAACCTCGGGGACAGGGAGAGGCTCGGCGCGAAAATCGGCACCGTGCAGTCCGTCATCACCGAGCTGCGCCGCCGGCAGATGACAGGCGGTATCATCGAGGCCGCGGTGCCGGGGGAGGCCACCTACCGCGCCGAAACGCGCTGATAAGGAATCCACGGCGGACAGGGGGGTGTTATTTTTCGCGTCCCGGGCACCAGGCCGCGGGTTTGCTTGAAAATGCTTGCCAAGATATCACAAAAAGGTTACAATGAGCCGACCGGACAGGCTGTTTGCGTGGCGCGCGCGCCCGCACGCGCGGTCGGCGCGCGAAATATGCCCGGGAAGTGGGGAGATAGCGATGAGGAGCACCATCAGCGTCATTGATTTTGGCACCAGCAAAATCGTTGCACTGATCGCCGAAGTCAGCGCGAGGCAGCGTTGCGACATCATCGGTGCGGGGACAACGCCGTATGACGGCTATTCCAACGCCCGGTGGAACAACGGCACCCAGGTGAACGAAGCCATCGGCACCGCCATCGCTACCGCTGAGGAGCAGGCCCGCGCCTCCGTCAAGGGCGTCTACGCCGGCGTGCCGGGCCAGTTTTCCAAGGTATACTCTTTTGAAGTCAAGGTGGACCTGCAGGGGGCGGACCCGCACGTGACCAGCCGCGACATCGCTGCGCTGTTCGCGATGGCGGACGAGCAGGTGCAGGGCATCCCGGGAACCCCGATTCACCGAAGCCCCGCCTGGTTCGTTGTGAACGACGGGAAGAAGACGCTGGAACCGCTCAACCAGCATGGAAACGAGTTGCGCGCCCTGATTTCATACGTCGTGGCGGACCGCTTCTTTATCGAGGACATCACCCAGCGCCTGCTGGCCGTCGGCAAGACGGCCAACGGCTTTTTTTCCACACCCATGGGACAGGCGATGCTGTTCATCTCGGAGACCGACCGCGACCGCACGGCGCTGCTCATCGACGTGGGCTACCTGAACACCGAGGTGATGGCGGTAGAGGGCGACGCGATCATCTTCCACAAGACCATCCCCCTGGGGGGCGGGCACATGGCGGTCGACCTGGCCTACGGGCTGGAAATCCCCCTGGACAGCGCCGAGCAGGTCAAGCGGGGGTTTGAGTTTGGTCAGGGCAGCACCAAGTCCAATTTTGACGTTGTGCTGTCCAACGGCGCCACCCAGGCCTTCAGCCGCGACAAGGTAGCCGAGATCCTGATGCCCCGGGCGGAGGAGCTGTGCGAGGCCATCGCCAAGGCGGTCAAGGATTCCGCCGTTCGCCTAGGCAACTGGTCCCCGGTCTACCTGACCGGCGGCGGCTTGGCCATCAACAAGGGCGGGCGCGAGCTGCTCTCGGAAAAACTGGACCGCCCGGTGCGCGAACTGCCCCGCAAGGCGGTCAAGCTGTCCAGCGCGATTTACTCCAGCTCCCTGGGGCTGCTGGATCTGATCATCGACACCCGCAACAGCGCCGGCGCGGAGCAGTCCGGCGTGCGCGGTTTCTTCCGCAGCCTCATCAGCGGCTGAAATGAGCAAACATCAAAGAGGAGGGCAAGCCATGCAAGTGCTGCCGGTTGAGCCTGAAGTCCAGACCAATTTCGCCTCCATCAAGGTCGTCGGCTGCGGCGGCGGCGGCGCGAACGCCGTCAACCGCATGGTCGACGCGGGCATCAAGGGGGTCGAGTTCATCGCGGTGAACACGGACCGCCAGGCGCTGTCCACCTCCCGCGCGGACAAGAAAATCCAGATCGGCGAGAAGCTGACCAAGGGCCTTGGCGCGGGCGCCGTGCCGGAAATCGGCAAGCGCGCGGCGGAAGAGAGCCGGGAAGAAATCGCCCAGCAGTTGAAAGGCGCCGACCTGGTTTTCGTCACCGCCGGCATGGGCGGCGGCACAGGCACCGGCGCGGCCCCCATCGTGGCGGATATCGCGCGCGACCTGAACTGCCTGACCATCGCCGTGGTCACCAAACCCTTCCAGTTTGAAGGCAAGCAGCGCATGCGCAACGCCGAAACCGGCATCAATGAGCTCAAGCAGTTCGTGGACACGCTGGTCGTCATTCCCAACGACCGCCTGCTGGAAGTGGTCGCCCGCGGCACCTCGATGGTGGAAGCCTTCCGCGTAGCCGACGACGTGCTACGCCAGGGCATCCAGGGTATCTCCGACCTCATCGCCCTGCCCGCGCTGATCAACCTGGACTTTGCCGACGTAAAGACGGTCATGGAGTCCGGCGGAATGGCCCATATCGGCATCGGGGTGGGCAAGGGGGACAACCGGATGGTGGACGCCGCCAAGAGCGCCGTCGCCAGCCCGCTGTTGGAGACCAAGATCGACGGCGCCCGTGCGCTGCTCATCAACGTCACCGGCTCCGAGGACATTGGCATCATGGAGATCAACGAGGCTGCCCGCCTCATCCAGGATAGCGCCGACAGCGAGGCCAACATCATCTTCGGCGCGGGCATCGACAACAACCTCAAGGATGAAATCCGCATCACCGTCATCGCGACGGGCTTTGAGAAAAGCGCCTTCCCCACCCGGGAAGCCCGGAAGAAGCCCTTCCGTGCGTCGGTGCCCTACGGCGCCGCGACGGCCGCGATGAACCCCTATGAGAACCGTCCGGCGCTGGAAAAGCCCGAAGCGTCGGGGTTCGAGGCGCCCTCCGTTCAGAACTTCTACGAGCAGCCGGAGTCCGCCTTCTTCCCGGGCGCTACCCGCCCGGCAGCGCAGATGCCGCCCTTCGGCGCCTCCCAGCCCGTCATACCGGTGTATTCGGGCCAGCCGCCGATGTACGGGCAGGTGCCCGCCTACCAGCCGCCTCTGGCGCCCTACCAGCAGCCCGCGCCCCAGCAGCAGCTGGCGGAGAAGGACGATCTGGGCGTCCCCGCCTACCTGCGGCGCGGCGTGAAAAAGTGAATACCATCGGTTGACCAGTCCGGGAGAGACCGCCGTGGCGGCGCCGAAGGGGTAAGCGAAAACTCTCAGGCAAACAGACCGGACTGCGACGAAACTCTGGAAAGCAGCAATGCACCGAAAAAGCAACTCCGCGCGCGGGGGAATCTTTCAGGTCAAACGACAGAGGCATGCGGTCACGCATGCCTCAGTTTTGAAGGAGGGCTGACATGGAGAAAAAAACGCCGCTTTACGACCTGCACCTGTCCCTGGGGGGAAAAATCGTGCCTTTCGCGGGCTACCTCCTGCCGGTTCAGTACGAGACCGGCGTCATCAGGGAGCATATGGCCGTCCGCACCGCCTGCGGGCTGTTCGACGTGTCCCACATGGGCGAAATCCGCTTCACGGGGAAAGACGCGCTGGACAACCTGCAGAACATGCTCAGCAACGACTTCCGCGATATGGAAACCGGGCGCGTCCGCTACAGCCCC
>JAPXQZ010000014.1:0-14967 GCA_033813835.1 Clostridia bacterium
CGCCGCCGTCTGCGACGGGGCGGAGATCCGGCTGTTGTTTGATTTGGTGCTCAACCATTCCTCCAATCTCCACCCCTGGTTTCTCTCCGCCCTCAAAAGCCTTCCCCGGGAGCCCTGCGGGCAGTCCCCCTGCGCGGTCGACGGCCTGTGCCGCGCGCACAACCCCTACGTGAACTATTACCTCTTCTCTCGAAACGGGCAGGGGCACCCGGCGCCCGGCGCGCCTGGCTGGTTTTATTATGGCCACTTCGGGCCGCATATGCCGGACTTCAACCTGGATGACCCTGGCCTGCGCGCCGACATCGCGGATATTGCGCGTTTCTGGCTTTCCCAGGGGGCGGACGGCTTCCGCCTGGACGCGGTCGTTCACTTCTATGAGGAGAATACCGCGAGAAACGCGGACTTCCTGGCCTGGTTCACCGGCATCGTGCGCGACGCGCGTCCGGACGCCTTCCTCGTCGCCGAAGCCTGGAAGGATCCCGGCACCATCCTGTCCCTGTATCAAACCGGGCTGGACGCCCTGTTCAACTTTCCCTTCTCCGGCGCCGACGGCGCCATCGCCAAAGCCCTGCGGGACGGGGACGGCGCGGGCCTGGCGCGGCGGGCCGCCGAATGGCAAAACCGCATCGAAGCCGCGCGGCCCGGCGCCGTGGACGCGCCCTTCCTGTCCAACCATGACACCGGACGCAGCGCGGGCTTCCTGCGGATGGACCCACAGCGGATGAAGCTGGCTGCCGCCGTCTACCTGCTGCTGCCCGGCGTTCCCTTCATTTACTACGGGGAGGAACTGGGCATGACGGGCTCGGGCCGGGACGAGAACAAGCGCCTGCCGATGCTGTGGTCTCTGACGGACCCGGCGGGCGTCTGCCTCCCGCCCGCGGGCGCCGACCAGGCCCAGCGGCTGAAGGCCGCCGCTGACAGCCAGGAGGGCGACTCCGGCTCCCTCCTCAACTTCTACCGCGGCGTGCTCTCGCTGCGCAACCGCGCGCCCGCCCTGGCCCGCGGCCATGCCCAGGCGCTGGATGTTGGCCAGCCCGGCGTGCTGGCCTTCCGGGCGGGGGAGGGGGCGGGCGCCAGCCTGGTCGTCGCCAACCTGACGGGCTCGCCGGTCACCCTGCCCGCCTTCCCGGGCGCCGTTTTCCTGGGCGGGTGGGACATCGGCCACGGCCTGCCCGCGGCAGAAGGCGGCGCCCTCTTCCTGCCTCCCTATTCGGGCTGCGTATTCCAAGAGTGAAAGGACCCACTATGCGTCAAAGCGGCATCCTCCTGCACCTGACCTCCCTGCCCTCCCCTGAGGGCATTGGCACCCTGGGCCGAGAGGCCTACGCCTTCGCGGACTTCCTGGCTTCCTCCGGCATGGGCATCTGGCAGGTGCTGCCGATTTCGCCCACCGGCTACGCGGAATCCCCCTACCAGTGCTTCTCCACCTACGCGGGCAATCCCCTGCTCATCGACCTGCGTTCGCTCAAGCGGCAGGGCATCCTGAAGACCACGAAAGACCTGGTCCTCCCCGGCAATCCGGAAAAGGTGGACTTCCCCCGGATCATCGCGCACAAGCGCGAGATGCTGGCCCTGGCCTTTTCACAGTCCAAAGAGAAGCTGGCGGGCAAGGTCGCGGCGTTCCGCCGGGAAAACGCCGGATGGCTCGAGGACTATGCCCTGTTCATGGCCGTCAAGCGGCATTTCGGCGGCATCTCCTGGCTGGACTGGCCGGACGAGGGCATCCGCATGCGCCGCGCCGCCGCGCTGCGCCGCTGCCGGAAGGAGCTGGAGGCGGAGGTGGACGCCGAGGTGTTCACCCAATACCTCTTCTTTGACCAGTGGTTCGCCCTGAAGCGCTACGCCAACGAAAAAGGCGTCAGCATCTTTGGCGATATGCCCATCTACGTGGCGGAGGATTCCGCCGACACCTGGGCCAACCCCCGGGTCTTCCAGCTGGACGGCAAGCGCCGCCCGACCCGCGTCGCGGGCGTGCCGCCGGACTATTTCTCCGCCGACGGCCAGCGCTGGGGCAACCCGCTGTATGACTGGGCCTATTTGAAAAAAACCGGCTACGCCTGGTGGCTCTCCCGCCTGGGCGCGATGAGCCGCATCTTCGATATCACCCGCGTGGACCACTTCATCGGCTTTGCCAACTACTATTCCGTGCCCGCCCATGAGAAGACCGCCCGCCACGGCGTCTGGAAGCCCGGGCCCGGCAAAGCGTTGTTTGAGGCCGTCAGGCGCGAGCTGCCGGACATGCGCATCGTCGCGGAGGATCTGGGCGCGGTCAACCTGAAGGTGCGCCGGCTGATGCAGTGGACCGGCTACCCGGGCATGAAGGTGATGACCTTCGCCTTCTCCGGCGATCCCTATAACGAACACCTGCCCAAGTACCACGAACAGAACAACGTCGTGTACACCGGCACCCACGACAACAACACCCTGCTGGGTTGGTGGGCCAACGCCTCGCACCAGGAAAGGAACAACGCCATCCTGGCCTTAGGCATCCGCCACGACGAGGACCTCACCGAGGCCTTTATCCGTGCGACGCTTCAGAGCGCCGCCGACACCGCCATCATCCCCATGCAGGATATCCTGCGCCTGCCGCAGACCGCGCGCATGAACCTGCCCGGCTCCCTGGGCGGCAACTGGCTTTGGCGCATGAAGCCGGGTGCCGCGACGAAAAGGCTGGCGGCGTGGCTGAAGGGGATGAACGAGGCGGCGGGACGGGTGAAGCCGGAGTGACGCCGGACTGAGGGGCTTTGGCCTTCAGGGGATTAACCGGAAGTCTCTATCCCAAAGCAACCGTTTCCATTGTGAACGCTGCGGGGACTTGTATCCTGAAGCCGCAGGGAAGCCTATCGGAAACCAGGCGATCCAAGGCATCTGAAAACCGCGCCCGGCATTTGCCGGGCGCTGGCTGCAATTCCAGAGGGAAAGCGCATCACATCAATAGATCACCAGATACTTCTCAATTTCCCACTGGCTCACGCGCACGCGGTAGGCTTCCCATTCCTTTTCCTTGCCCTTCACGTACTGCTCGGCGATGTGGCCGCCCAGGGCGTCCATCACCAGGGCGTCCTGCTTCATCTGCTCCACAGCCTCCTTCAGGTTGCCGGGCAGGGGCAGGATGCCGCGGGCGGCGCGCTGGGCGTCGCTCATCGCGTAGATGTTCTCCGCGCACTCCTTCGGCGGCTCCAGCTTCCGGCGGATGCCGTCCAGCCCGGCCTTCAGCAGCAGGGCCAGCGCCAGGTAGGGGTTGCAGGAGGGATCTGGGCTGCGCAGTTCCACCCGGGTGCCGTCTCCCCGGGCGGAGGGGATGCGGATGAGCACGCTGCGGTTGCGCGCGGACCAGGACTTGTAGCAGGGCGCTTCGTAGCCGGGCACCAGGCGCTTGTAGGAGTTGACCAGGGGGTTGAGCACCGCCGTCATGCCGCTGATGTGGTCCAGCAGCCCCGCGATGAACCAGAAGGCCTCCTTCGACAGGCCCTTTTGCCCCTCCGGGTCGACAAAGGCGTTGCGCCCGTCCTTCAGCAGCGACATATTGGTGTGCATGCCCGAGCCGTTGACGCCGAAGAGGGGCTTGGGCATGAAGGTGGCGTGCAGACCGTGCTTCTGCGCGACGGTCTTCACCGCCAGCTTGAAGGTCATGATGTTGTCCGCCGTCTTCAGGGCGTCGGCGTACTTGAAGTCAATTTCGTGCTGGCCGGGGGCGGACTCGTGGTGGGAGGCCTCGATTTCAAAGCCCATGTCCTCCAAGGCGAGGCAGACGTCCCGCCGCGCGATTTCCCCGCGGTCAATCGGCCCTAAATCGAAATAGTCCGCCTCGTCGTTGGTATGCGTGGTCGGGTGCCCGTCCGCGTCGGTATGGAACAGGAAGAACTCGCACTCCGGGCCCACGTTGAAGGTATAGCCCATCTCCCGGGCTTCCCTCACCGCCCGCTTCAGCGCGCCGCGCGGGTCGCCGGCGAAGGGCTTGCCGTCGGGCGTATACACGTCGCAGATCAGCCGCGCCACCCGGTCTTCCGCCGTGTGCCAGGGCAGCAGGGCGAAGGTGTCCAGATCCGGGTGCAGCATCATGTCCGACTCCTCGATGCGCAGGAAGCCCTCGATGCTGCTGCCGTCGATGACGACCTCGTTGTCAAGCGCTTTCTCCATCTGGGAGGCGGTGACGGCGATGTTCTTCAGCTGGCCGAAAATGTCGGTAAACTGGAGACGGATGAAGCGGATGTTTTCCTCTTTGACCCGGTTGAGCAGTTCCTGCCTGATCATATGTTTCCCTCCCGCTACCGCATCCGCGGCCGGTTTGATTCCGCCGGGTTCAACCCTCCCGGCTGTCCGGGTACAGCGCGTCCATCTCCCGGAGGGACGCGCGAATCAGCTCCCGCAGGGCGGCCTCGTCAACGTCCGCCAAACGCTTCAGGTAAACGCAGGACACACCGATCCTGTGCGGCCCCAGCCGTGGCAGGACGCCGCCCCGCCTGTCAGAAGGTACAGGACGATGGTTCCCTTGCGCATCGCGAACCCGGCGCGGAAGGCCTCGCCTGCGTGCCCGCTCTGATACCGGTAGCGGTAGGAGCCAAAACCCACCATGCTCCCGCCCCAGAGCACCGCCGGCATCCCGGTTTCTCGGCTGAAAATCTCCAGCAGCCGCAGCGCGTCCGCCCGCCGGCTTTCCGGCGCCAGCGCCGAGAGAAACCCCCGGACGTCCTCCGTCCCCGGACGGGTTTTTGCCTTGTGCACGCCGCTGCCTCAGCGCGCCTTCACCGAGCCGCCGGGCAGGTACTCGCACTCCACCAGCAGGTGGGAAGCCGGCTGCCCCTGGATGAGCCGGCGCATCAAGCGCACGGACTCCTCCGCGATTTTCTGCGTGGGCTGGCGCATGGTGCTCAGCGCGGGCGTCAAGTAGCGGCCGATTTCAATGCCGTCAAACCCAATGACCGACACGTTCTCCGGCACGCGAAGCGCGGCGTCGCCCAGGGCTTTGATGGCGCCGATGGCCATCATGTCGCTGGCCGCGAACAGCGCGCTGAAACGCTTGCCCCGGCCCAGAATCTGCCGCACCCCCTCGTATCCGGAGGCGAGGGTAAAGCCGCACTCCGCGTACAGGTCCTCGTCATAAGGGATGTCCGCGGCCGCCAGCGCGTCGCGGGCGCCGTGGAGCCGCAGCCCCGTGGAATCGTTCTCCCCGGCAAAATACCCCAGCAGCGCGATGTCGCGGTGCCCCAGCGCCAGCAGCTCCTCAATCGCCGCGCGCCCCGCCTTGCGGTTGTCCACGCTGACGGAAGAGATGTGGGCGTAATGGAGGTGGCCCGCCTGCACCGTCGCGTGCACCTGCGGCAGGTCCAGCTTTCGGACCTCCTCTTCCTGGCTGGCCAGGCTGCTGCCCAGGAAAATCACACCCTGCAGCTTCTGCTCCAGGTACAGGTGCCTGGCGGCGGTGAACTGGTTGGCCTTTTCGTCGATGATTTCCATGATGAACTGGAACCCGGTTTCCCGTCCCGCGTCCAGGATCAGCTCGGCCAGGTCGGTCAGAAAGGCGTTGCGCCGCCCGCGCAGGATGACGCCGATGGCGGCGATGTTCTGCTGTTTTAAGCTGCTGGCGCTCCGGTTGCGGAGGTAGTTGAGCTTCTTGACCATCTCCATCACCCGGGCGCGGGTTTCCGGGTCCACGTCCTGGCGGTCGTTGAGCACGCGGGATACCGTGGAGATGCTGACCTTCGCGGCTTTGGCCACGTCCTTGATGGTCACGATCTTCATGGCGCTCCTCCTGCTCTTTCAAAGGAAATCAAAGACGAGTATAGAAAGGCCACCCCCGCCTGTCAAGCGAGGGACGGCATGGTAAAACGGTCCCTACGGCGCGTATTCCCCCTTGATGATGAATAAGGAACCGCGGATGGTGCCCGCGAGCCGCGACTTCTGCCGCGCGAACTTGAATTTGCCTTCCAGCGCTGCCGGTACGTCCATGCCCTCGGACAGCTTGAGCCCCACGGCGCGCTGCTTCGGGTTGTCCAGGGGGTACATCACGTTGACGACCAGCCTGTCCTCATAGAACACATAGGCGATACGGGTGTTTTCCAGCTCGAACATCGAAGTCCCCAGCGGCTTGGCGGACAGCGCGATGCCCCGCTCCTCCAGAAGCACCCGGGAAACGAAGTCCAGCGTCCTGCGCCCGTCCGTCTGCGCGGGCACGGTGGTAAAGGCATGATTGTACTTGTTCATGTAGTAGCGCGCCTCATTGGCGCGCAAACCAGCCAGGCCGCTGGCGGCCGGCGAAGTTTCCGGCCCCTGGGTGGTGACGCTCTCAAAATCGACGACGTAAGGCGTTTGACGCCCTCCCCATTTCGCGGATGGCGGCTTACACGCGCACATCGCTTTCCGCCGCCCCGATGCCAGTATACCCTGCCATCTGTTCGGCGACTTCCCCGTCCAGGTACTCGTCCACCTGCCGCTCCGCGCGGCCGGTATAGTCCTTCGGGTCAAGCAGGCCTTCCAGCGCGTCAAGGGTCAGCCCGAAGGCCGGGTCGTCCGCCACGCGGGGGAGCAGGTCATTGGGCAGCCCCTCGTTCTTGACCCGGCTGCCCGCCGCCATCGCGTGCGCACGCAGCCGCTCGTGCAGCGCCTGCCGGTTTCCGCCCAAGAGGACGGCCTGCATCAGGATGTTCTCCGTCGCGATAAAGGGCAGCTCCTCCCGCAGGTGTTTATCCATCATCTTCGGGTACACCACCAGCCCGCCCGCGACGCTGTCGTACAGCCGCAGCAGTCCGTCCGCCGTCAGGAAGCCCTGGGCCAGCGCGAGTCGGCGGTTCGCGCTGTCGTCCAGGGTGCGCTCCAGCCATTGGGCGGCCGCGGTGTCCTCCGCGTTGCCGGTGTTGTTGATCATAAACCGGGCCAGCCCCGCCATGCGCTCGCAGCGCATGGGATTGCGCTTGTAGGGCATCGCGGAGGAGCCAACCTGGGCATCCCCAAAGGGTTCTTCGACTTCTTTCAGATGCTGGAGCAGCCGGACGTCGTTGGAGAACTTGTAAGCGCTCTGCGCGATGCCGGAAAGCACCTGCAGCGCGCGGCTGTCCGTTTTCCTGGAGTAGGTCTGCCCGGACACGGAAACGGGCTTTTCAAATCCCATCCGCCGGGCGACGTAGTCATCCAGCGCTTTGACCTTCTCGTGGTCGCCGGAAAACAGCGAGAGGAAGGAAGCCTGGGTGCCCGTCGCACCCTTGCTGCCCAGCGGGCGCAGGGTCTTCAGGAAATGCTCCAGTTCGGCGAGGTCAGAGAGCACGTCCTGCAGCCACAGGCAGGCGCGCTTGCCCAGGGTAGTGGGCTGGGCGGGCTGGAAATGGGTATAGGCCAGCGCCGGCTGGGCCTTGTGTGCCCGCGCAAAGGCGGAAAGCCGGCGGACAACGCCCACCAGCCGCGCGCGCAGCAGCAGCAGCGCGTCCCTGATCATCATCACGTCCGCGTTGTCCGTCACATAGCAGCTGGTCGCCCCCAGGTGCAGGATGGGTGCGGCGTCCGGGCAGTCGGCGGCATAGGCCTTCAGGTGCGCCATCACGTCGTGGCGCAGCTCCGTTTCCAGGCGGGCGACCCGCTCAAGGTCGACGGTCTGCGTATGCGCGCGCAGCTGCGCCACCTGGCGCTCAGTAATCGGCAGACCCAGTTCCCTTTGTCCCTCGGCCAGAATAAGCCACAGCTCCCGGAACAGGCGCGCCCGGTGCAGTTCCGAAAACAGCCGCTGCATCTCCGGCCCGGCGTACCGGGTGGACAGCGGGCTTTGGTATCCTTCCTCTGCAGGCTGCGGCATCTTGCATCCCTCCGGCATCCGCCGTTCCCGGCGGGGTTTTCCACGGCCATCATAGCCTCCGGGGCCGCTTGCGTCAACGCGCGGGCGCTTCCGGTTGACAGGGCCGCACGGGTTTCCTACAATCGCGTTGAGTATAGGGAGGGGAGCAGGCATGAAGAACAACCGCGTCTGAGCTAAATCCGGCCGCGCAGGCGGCTGACGGGTCAAAGGCTGCCGAACCGGCGGCGCTTTGCCTTTCCGGAGGGGTGTTGGATGGCGGTCATACAGGTCAGGGAACTGCGCTTCGCCTATGAGGGGAGCGCGCTCCCGGTCTTTTCAGGTCTCAGCTTCAATATGGACAGCTCCTGGCGTCTGGGCCTGGTTGGCAGGAACGGCCGCGGCAAAACGACGCTGCTACGGCTGCTGGCGGGGGAACTGCAGGGGACGGGGCAGGTCCACAGCGCTGTTCCCATGGATTTGTTTCCCTTCCCCGTTTCGGGGCAGCGCCCTGCGGGGGAAGCGCTGTTGGACGCGCTGGCGCCATACGCGGCCTGGGAAGCGGAGATGGAAGCCTGCCTGAAGGCCGGTACACCCGACGCGCTGGCGCGCTACGCAGACGTGGAGCATCGCTACGCGCTCCACGGAGGGTACGGCGCGAGGGGCCAGCTGATGAAGGAAGCGGCATTGATGGGATTTCCTTCGGAGGTTCTGGGCCGTCCCTTCGCGTCGTTCAGCCCCGGGGAGCAGACGCGGCTGAAACTGGCGGCGCTGTTCCTGCGCCAGGGGCACTTCCTGCTCATCGACGAACCGACCAACCACCTGGATCTGGACGGCCGTGCCCGCATCGCGGAGTACCTGAAAAGCAAAAGCGGCTTCCTGATTGCCTCGCACGACCGGGACGTCTTAAACGAGGTCTGCACCCATACCCTCGCGCTGGAGCGGCTGGGCGCGCGGCTGGTCGCTGGCAGCTTCGCGTCCTACCGGGAGAACAAGCGCCGGGAGGACGCGCACGAACAGGCCCGCCATGACAGCCTGCTTGCGGAAATTGCCCGCCTGAAGCAGTCCGCCCGGGAGAAAGCCGTCTGGAGCGACCGGGTCGAGGCGGGAAAAACCGGGCAGGGCCCGGTCGACCGGGGATACATCGGGCACCAGTCCGCCCGGATGATGAAGCGCGCCAGGAGCATTCAGGGAAGAATCCAGCGTCAGGTGGAAGAAAAAGAGCAGCTGCTCCAAAACCTGGAATATGCGTCGCCGCTGAAAATCCAGCCGATGCCCCCTCACCCCAGCCGAACCCTGCTGCGCATGGAGGAGGTGTCTTTTGGTTATGCGGAAGGCCCTCCGCTGTTTTCTGGCCTGAACCTGACGATTTCCCAGGGCGAGCGCGTAGCGCTGACGGGGCCCAACGGCGCCGGGAAAACCACCTTGCTGAAGCTGATGGAGGGCGTGCTGGCGCCCTCCGCCGGCGAGATCTGGCACCCGCAGGGCCTGACCGTTTCCTCCCTGCCGCAAACAGGCGGCCATCTGCGGGGCACGCCACGGGAATTGGCGAAGGCGCGGGGCCTTGACGTGACGCTGTTTATGACCCTTCTGCGGAAGTTTGATTTTTCCCGGGAGCTCTTTGACCAAAGCACCGAATCGCTGTCCCTGGGCCAGCGGAAAAAACTGATGCTGTCCCTTTCCATGGCCCAGCCCGCCCATCTGTATCTATGGGACGAACCGCTCAATGACATCGACCCGGAAAGCCGGGAGCAGGTGGAGGAACTGCTGTCGGATACCGCCGTCAGCCTTGTATTCATCGAGCATGAGCGCGCCTTTTTGCGCCGCGTTGCCACCCGGGAGATCAGGGTAGGCGGCCTGCGCTGATTCCCCTCCGCGCGCCTCCGCTATGCGCTGGGTCAGTTCACCGCCCGGCGAATCGGCATTGGATGGTGAGAACCTCCTTGTGTTCTGTGACGCGGGTAGTTTCGGGTTCGGATGCGAAAGCCCCCGGGGCATATGCCCCGGGGGCTCCTGCGGTCGGATTGCGCTATTCCCCGACGGTGATTGCGACCTTCACCTGCTTGGCCACGCTGTCGCGCAGGGCGGCCAGGATGTTGCCGTGGCTGTCGTTTAAGGACATGGTGGCGGCGCTGGTCACGTCGGCCAGCATCGCCTTGTCTTCCGCGCTCAGCGCGTCGTACTTGGCCTTATCCTTCTCGTTCGTGCTGCCGTCCTTGAGCGGGCGGCCGTTGTGGTCGGAGGTGTATTTGGCGAACCATGCGTCCAGCTCGTCGATGGTCTTGCCGGCGAAGAAGGCCTGGTAGGCGTCCATCTGGGAAGCCCAGGTGCCGGTATTCATCTTGTAGCCTTCGCCGCGCTCGCGCTTGGTCATCCAGCCGGAGACCTCGGCCAGGAAACCGTCGGAGTGGGTAACCAGCTTGCCGTCCACCACCCCGTCATGGTTAAGGTCGAAGTTGTAGCCGCCCTGTCCCGGGAAGCCGGAGAAGTGGGGCATGCCATCCCCGTCATAGTTGGGCGTGGCGACCTCCACCTGGTCCAGGTAAGCCTGCAGGATTTTGCCTTCGGCGTCCAGCAGCGTGACAGCGACGACCTCGTTGATGGAATAGACCTGCGTTTCGGTGTTGTCCTTGCCCGGCCCAATACGGCCGGTGAAATCCAGGCCCAGGCCCAGCGAGGCGGCGCTCGCCGCGACGGGCACGCGGTTCCCGTCCGCGGCCTTCAAGGCGGCCAGGATGTTGCCGTGGCTGTCGTTGAGGGACATGGTGGCGGAGGCGGTCACGTCAGCCAGCATCGCCTTATCCTCCGCGCTCAGCGCGTCGTACTTAGCCTTGTCCTTCTCGTTCGTGCTGCCGTCCTTGAGCGGGCGGCCGTTGTGGTCGGAGGTGTACTTGGCGAACCACTCCTCCAGTTCCGCCACGGTTTTTCCGACAAAGAACGCCTGGTAAGCATCCATCTGGGATGCCCAGGTGCCGGTACTCATCTTGTAGCCTTCGCCGCGCTCGCGCTTGGTCATCCAGCCGGAGACCTCAGCTTTGAAGGCTTCGTCGTCGGTGGCCAGCACGCCGTCCACCTTGCCGTCGTGGTCGCTGTCATACAAGTAAGGCAGTTGGCCCGGGAAGCCCGCGAAGTGGGGCATGCCGTCTCCGTCATAGTTGGGGGTGGCGACCTCCAGCTGGTCCAGGTCGGCGAACAGGATTCTGCCGTCCGCGTCAAAGAGCACAGCGGCGAACACCTGGTTAAAGGAATAGACCTGCACTTCCTTGTCGTCCTTGCCCGGGCCGACGCGGCCGAGGCTGTCGATGCCCAGGCCCAGGAACACTTCCTTGCCGGAAACGGCGGCGGGCTCTGCGGGCACCTCGGCAGGGGTTTCAGCCGGCTGTTCCGCGGGGGCCTCTGCCGGCTGTTCGGCGGTCGCGGCGGCGGCCAGCGCGTCGTCGATGGCCTTTAAGATGGCCTTGCTGGTGAAGGTGGAGCCGGCGATGACGTCGACGCCCGTGTCGCCCTTCTCCACGATCTTGGCGGGCAGCTGGTCGACGGCGGGCACGCCGTAGTCCGGGTTCTCGTCGTGGGAAACGACCGTGACCTTGGTGATCTTGCCGTCGGTGACCTCGAACTCCACCTTGACCGGGCCGTGCATGCCGTCGGCCTCGCCGGTATAGACGACCGGGGCTTCGCCGGCGGCGGGGGCTTCGGCGGTCGCGGCGGCGGCCAGCGCGTCGTCGATGGCCTTTAAGATGGCCTTGCTGGTGAAGGTGGAGCCGGCGATGACGTCGACGCCCGTGTCGCCCTTCTCCACGATCTTGGCGGGCAGCTGGTCGACGGCGGGCACGCCGTAGTCCGGGTTCTCGTCGTGGGAAACGACCGTGACCTTGGTAATCTTGCCGTCGGCCACCTCGAACTCCACCTTGACCGGGCCGTGCATGCCGTCGGCCTCCCCTGTATAGGTCTGGGCGAAGGCGGTCAGGGCGCCCAGCGCCAGGGCGAGGCACAGAAGGGCAGACAGGAACCTCTTCATGTTTTCAACTCTCCTCCTTATTGAGGCGTTCATTTTTGATGCCCGTCGGCATTATATCGTTTTTAAGCTGCTGCCGCAAGCGAGCCGGTGGAATCCCGGCGCCGCGCTGCGGCAAAGAGACCGGGCAGCCCCTATCCCGCGCCAGGCGATGCGGTTTCCTGGGCGCGGCGTCGGCCGCCGCCGTCCTGTTGCCCGCCAGCCGTCATCACCCAGGCCCTGCCGCAGCTGTTGATGCTCTATGGGATCAGCGCGCTGCCGGCGCGGTTTGTCAAACGAAAAGAGCAGACCTTCAAAACCATCCAAATATTTAGATACAATTCCCGCGCCAGCCGGCAAGGAACCGTTGATAGCGTTCTTGCGCGGTGAATAGAATGAACCAGCAGTTGGATAGGAGGTTCCATATGGAGAATCTGCAGACGCGCCGTGAGTTCCTCAAGACGTCCGGCAAGGTGCTGGCCGGGGTGGCGCTGGCCAGTTCAGCGTTCCCGTTGCTGAACGTGGCGGCGGCGGTGGCGGGGACGGGAATCGCCCCGCATCCCTTCACCTACGTGAAGCTGGATCCCCAGGCGACGATTGAACGCGGCTACAAGAGTTACTATTCTTTCGGAGGCTGCGGCATGGGTGCCTTTGACGCGCTCGCCGGCCAGCTGGCGGAAGCCGTCGGCTATCCGTATACGCAGTTTCCGGCGGAGCTGCTGTCCAACGCCAGCGGCGGGTACGGCGTAGGATCCCTGTGTGGCTCTCTGGGTGGCGCGGCGCTGGCCATCGCGATGGCCTGTGCGCCGGCGGACGCCAAGAAGATCACGGGAGAGCTGATGGCTTGGTACAGGGAGCATCCCTTCCCCGCCTATCAGCCGGAGTTCAAGAATCCAACTTCGGTTTCCGGCCCGGTGAACTGCCTGGATTCCAGCGGCAAATTCATGGAAGCGGCGGGCGTGAACATGGCGTCGGATGAGCGCAAGGCGCGCTGCGCGGCCGTGACGGGTGAAGTCGCCGGCAAGGCGGCGGAACTGCTCAACGCTATTTATAACCTCTGATCAATCGTTTCCCTGCGTCTGGCTCGGGTTTCTGACGGCAGGCCGCGAGCCTGCCGCCCATCGTTGTTTGCAGGTTCGGCAGAAGCGCCGGCTCCTTGCGATGACGGCACTGACGGGTAAGCCGCCCGCTGGGCGGCGATGCCCCGGTGGAGGGCGCGTAGCGTGCTGACAAAAAAGGATTTTGAGAGCGAAGCGAAGGTTTTCAAGGCTTTCAGCGATGAGAAGCGCCCGGTGTGAACCTGCTTGTCCGCCAGGCGGATGGGGCGTTTCAGGCGCAGGGCCGCGGTTTTCGCGTTATCCAGCGCGCGGGTGAAGACGGCGGGGATGGCGTCCAGGTCGCTGCCGGCGGCAAAGCCCCAGGCGCCCCGGTACAGCACCCGCACGCCGAAGCCGCGCTGGCTGCCGGCCTCGAAGGCCAGCAGGTAGCCGTTGTGCATGACGAGCGCGGCGGAGTCCTCCCTGGGGCAGTAGCGCACGTCGGCATAGGACGCGCCTTGCCGCAGGAGCGCTTCCAGCTGTTTTTCCGCGGAAAAGCCATGCAGGTTCTCCTTATGCTGATTGTTCAGGTGAGCAGCATCTTATTCCGGCGCAGAAAAAAGGGGGCAAGGCCCCTCTTTAACGTTTCCCAGCTGATTATTCCGCTGCCTGGAAGTTGTCGGGCACGCCCTGCGCCATCAGCGTTCTGGGTACGTCCGGCAGGCTGGCGAAGCGGAAGTCCGCGTCCCCTTCCTGAAAGAAACCATCCGGGTCGAACAGCGCGGACGCGATGCCGGCGTTTTCCCCGGCCTGGGCGTCGATGATGCGGTCGCCGACCATCACGCACTCCCGGCGGTCCAGGTGGTGCTGCTCGATGAGCCAAAGGATGGCGTCCGGCTCCGGTTTGCTGGGGAAATCCGCCTCGTCCGTGATGAAGTCACGGAAATACCGCAGCAGCCCGTCGCGCTCCAGCGCGTCCAGCGCGGTTCTGTCGCGGTGTGTGTACAGGTAATTGACTCCGCCTGCTTCGCTGACGGCGTGCAGCGCTTCCTCACACCCGGGGAAGGGCTGCATGGATTCGGGGCCTTCCTCCTCCGCGTGCGTGAAATAGCGCGAAAGCAGCTCCTCCGCCCGCTCACCGGCCAGGGTCTCGCAGGCATGCCGCAGGGTGGTCTTCGCGAGGGAGCGGACGTCGGCATCCTGATGGCGCAGGCCCATCTCGTCCATCCCTTTCCGGACGGCGCGCTCGATGCGCCCGTAGGTATCGTAGAGCGTGCCGTCGAAATCCCAGATGAAGCAGCGGTAGTCCTGCATTCAGGCCTTTTTCAGCTCGCTCGTGCAGTGCGGGCAGCGGGTGGCGTCGTCCGCCACGGCCTCGCGGCAGAAATCGCACAGGCGGGCGGCCGGCGCGGGCGCCGCCTCCTGCTTCTTGCGGAACTTATTGATGGCCTTCACAAATAGGAAGATAATCAGCCCGATGATCAGGAAGTCGATGATGGTCTGGATGAACAGGCCGTAATTGAGCGTGGTCACGCCCGCCTCCTTGGCCGCGTCGATGGAGGCGTAGGCGACGCCCTTCGTGTCGCCCAGCACGGCGAACAGGTTGTTGACGTTCTTCCCGCTGGTCAGCAGCGTGATGACGGGCATGAAAATGTCGTTGACCAGGCTGGTGACGATTTTTCCGAAGGCGCCCGCGATGATGACGCCGACCGCCATGTCCACCACGTTGCCGCGCATGATGAAGGCCTTGAACTCGTCGGCAAACTTCTTCATAGCCAGATAATCTCCTCTCGAATTGCTGCGCCAATCTTAGCACAGAAGAAATGGGTGCTGTCAAATCGAGTTCGCAACTTTGGACTCCGGTAACCAAGTCATGCTGCCTGGTTGTTGAGAGGTAGAAGCGATTCCTCGCTCAGATATGACCTTGAAACCGACCAGTCTTCCGAGTACTCCATCAAGTGTACCGTCACCAACCGCAGGTAGGAGTCTGAGTTCGGGAAGATACCAACTACCTTGGTTCTTCGCCGTATATCCCGGTTCAACCGTTCCAGCATGTTGTTGGAGCTGACCTTCCTGGAATTTAGCGAAGGAAATGACAGGAAGGTCAGCGCATCATCAAGCCCCTCCTCCAACGTATCAATCGCCCTGGGACGCCTGTCTTAATATTCGTCAGCGAG
>JAPXQZ010000015.1:0-14896 GCA_033813835.1 Clostridia bacterium
TAATCAGCCATGTGCCTTCCCCCTGTATTCAAATTGCATCCCTGCGCGATATGCATGCAACGGATGGTATTTTACCATAGCGGCGGGGCTTATACAAGCAAGGGGGATGGAAAAACGCCAAAGCGGCGCGGAAGGCGGGAAAACAACCGTTTCCAGGATGAAACCACGATGGCGGAAGGGGCGGCGCAGCTCGAAACGAAAGCGAAGCGAAAACAAATGATAAAACACGATTGCACCCGATAAGCGCTTCTGCTATACTCCCCCCGGACAAACCCGCGGGAGGAAACAGAAGATGACAGGGAAGCGTCAGGTAGGCGTCTGCCTGGTGGGCTGCGGGCGCGCAGGCATGATTCACGCGCGCAACCTGCAGGGCAAGGTGCCGGGCGCTAGGGTCGAAGCGGTGGCGGACGCCAGCGAGGCCGCGGCCCGGGCCGCGGCGGAGGAGCTGGGCGTTTCCAAATGGAGCGAGGATTACCGCGACTTCCTGCAGGACCCCCTCGTTGACGCGATGGTCGTCGTCGCGCCCACCAACCTGCACCGGGATATCACCGTCGCCTGCGCCCAAAGCGGTAAGCACGTCTTTTGCGAAAAGCCTATGGCCATGAACCGGGCGGAGTGCGAAGAGATGATCGCGGCGTGCGGGGCGGCCGGGGTCAAGCTGCAGATCGGGTTCATGCGCCGCTTCGACAGCAGCTTCGTGGAGGCCCGGCGGCTGGTCGCGGAAGGAGCCATTGGGGACGTGGTGCTGGTCAAGTCCCATACCCGCGGCCCCAGCAAGCCCCAGCCCTGGATGTACGACCTGAAGAAATCCAACGGCATCCTGGCGGAGGTCAACTCCCACGACATCGACGCGGTGCGCTGGTTTTCCGGCGGCGAATACGCGCGCGTGTACGCCCTGGGCGCCAACCGCCGCAACCCGGAGGTGCGGGAAACCTATCCGGACTATTACGACTCCGTCGTGATGAGCGGGGTGATGGACAACGGGGTGCAGTTCGTCATCGACGGCGCCGCCTACGTCCAGTACGGGTACGACTCCCACGTGGAGCTGGTGGGCACAAAGGGCCTGCTGCACGTGGGCGGGCGGAACAGCGGCTCGGTGGAGGTGACGGCGCCGGGTGCCGGCACGCGGACGGGCTTCGTGTCCAGCTGGATACACCTGTTTTCGGACGCGTACCTGAAGGAGGATGAAGCCTTCATCCAGGCGGTTCTGGCGGACCGGGAGCCCGCGGTGACAGGCTTTGACGGCCTGGCGGCGGTCGCCGCGGTGGAGGCCGGCAACGCGTCCATCCTGTCAGGAGAGCCGGTTACGGTGCCGGCGGGGAGGAAGATATGAAGGCCTTACAACTGTTCGGACCCGGCGACCTGCGGCTGGTCGATGTTCCCGTGCCGGAGATTGGCCCGGGCGAGGTGCTGCTGAAGACCAGGGCAGCCTCCGTGTGCGGCACCGACATCCGCATGTGGCAAAACGGCTACAAGGGGGTGGACGCGACGCACCCGCTGACCCTGGGGCATGAGTTTGCCGGGGTCGTGGAGAAGGTGGGCGCGGGCGTGTCCTTTTACCGGCCCGGGATGCCCGTGGCGCTGCAGCCCAACGTCGGCTGCGGCATCTGCGACCGCTGCGTCAGCGGCAACCAGCACCTGTGCGACGACTACCGGGCCTTTGGCATCAACATGCCCGGCGCCTTCGCGGAGTACGTCAGAATCCCCGCCGACGCCGTCGCGCGGGGCAATATGATGGCGCTGTCCGGGGAGGTGCCCTTTCAGGTCGCCTCGATTGCCGAACCGCTGTCCTGCGTATACAATGGGTTCAGCAAATGCTTCGTGAAGCCCGGGGAGTACGCCCTGGTGGTCGGCGCCGGGCCCATCGGCCTGATGCACGCGATGATGCTTCACATGGCCGGCGCCAGCGTGGCGATGAACGACGTGCAGCCCGACCGGCTGGACACCTGCAAGGCCATCCTACCCGCCATCGAAACCTATTCCGGGGATGACCTGAAGGGCTTCGTCCAGCGATGGACCCGCGGAAGGGGGCTGGACGTGGCCATCACCGCCTGCCCCGTTCCCCAGGTGCAGTCTGCGATGCCGGAGATGATGAACTATGGCGGGCGCGTCAATTTCTTCGGCGGCATCCCGCCGGCCAAACAGCCCGTACCCATTGATACCAACCTGGTGCACTACAAGGAGCTGTACCTGACCGGCTCCACCCGCTCCAGCATTTCCCAGTTCCGCAAGGCCTTGTCCTTTGTGGAGCAGAAGCTGCTGGACCTGAGCGGCGTCGTCACCCACACCTACCCGCTCAATCGGGCGCAGGAGGCTTTCGACAACGCGAAGGCGGCGGTGGGGCTCAAGCACGCGGTGGTCTTCGGGGACTGAGCCAAAGAATCGGATCAAAGCGGGGAGGGCGGGTCATGTACGAACGCGCGCAACGGGACACCATGTATTTCATCGGGGTGACGACGGGCAAGTCCTCCATCATGAAGGTCTTTCCCAAGTGGATGGAGGCGCTGGGCGTCGACCTGGTCATTAAGGGCATCGACCTGCCCATCCACGCGGAACCTGAAAAATACCGGGAGGCAGTCGCCTTCATCAAGGGGGACCCGCGCTCCAGGGGCGCCCTGGTGACCACGCACAAGATCGACCTGTACGAGGCCGCGAAGGACCTGTTCGATTATCTGGACCCCTACGCGACGGCGTTCTCCGAGCTGTCCTCCATCTCCAAGTCCCAGGACGGCAGGCTGCTGCGCGGCCACGCGAAGGACCCCATCACCTGTGGGATGGCGATGGAGGAGTTTATCCCGCGGGACTACTGGAAGGAGCACCCGGAGGCCGGCGTCATGATTATGGGCGCGGGCGGCAGCGCGATTTCGATGTGCGACTATTTCCTCCGGGAGCAGTTCCGCGGCAACCAGCCCCGCAGCATCACGGTGTGCAACCGCAGCCAGCCGCGGCTGGATTCCCTGAAGGCCATCTGCGACAAACTCAACCAGGAGAACCGCGTGAAGATGGCCTACCATCTGACCCCCGGCTCCGGGGACAACGACCGGGTGCTGGAAACGATGCCCGCGGGCTCCCTGATCGTCAACGCAACAGGCCTGGGCAAGGACCGGCCGGGCTCCCCCATCCTCAACGGCGCGCAGTTCCCCGCGCGCGCGATGGTCTGGGAAATCAACTACCGCGGCAGCCTGGAGTTCCTCCACCAGGCAAAAAAACAGGAAGCGGCGCGAAAATTGAAAATCGAAGACGGGTGGATGTATTTCATCTACGGATGGACCCAGGTCATCGCTGAGGTCATCCACCAGGACATCCTGGGCGAAACGCTCTACCGGCTCAGCGAAATCGCGCATAATGCGTAAGGAGGCTGCTGCATGAAGGACTTCAACCCCACGGGCAAACCCCTGGACTATCTACGCGGGTTCACGCTGGACTTCGACAGGGACAGCGGGATGTCCCGGGGCGTGGACACCGGGAAACGGTATTTAAGCCAGATGCGGGGCATGTACCATGACGACGCGGCCTTTGACCGCCTGGTCAGGGAAAAGGACGCGCTGGTGTACGAGTTCCACGGGCTGCCCGCGCCGGAAACGGACGGCGACCTGGCCTTCGGCGCGAGCATCGTCTACCCAGGGAAGGTCGGGGACGAGTACTTCATGACCAAGGGCCATTTCCATACTATCCTGGATACGGCCGAGGTGTACTACTGCCTGAGCGGCCGGGGCTACATGCTGATGGAAAACCCGGAGGGCGACTGGCGCGCCCTGGCGCTGTCTCCGGGGAAGGCGGTCTACGTGCCGCCCCGCTACGCGCACCGGAGTATTAACGTGGGCGCCGACGCGCCGCTGGTCACCTTCTTTGTCTTCCGCGCCGACGCGGGGCACGACTACGGCAGCATCGAGACCAAGGGCTACCGCAAGCTGCTGGTGGAGCGGGAGGGTGAGCCCCAGGTCGTCGACAACCCGAAATGGAAGTGAAGGGATGAAAATCCTCGTAACGCCCACCTCCTTTGACAAGCCGGAAAACGCGCAGGCGCGCGCGATGCTGGAGGCCTTCGCCGACGAGGTGGTCTACAACGACCTGAAAGTGCCCCTGAAGGGGGAGGAGCTGCTGTCCCGGCTCTCCGGCGTTGACGGTTACGTGGCCGGGCTGGACTACGTGACGAAAGACGTCGTGGAACGGATGCCGGGGAGCCTGAAGGTGATATCCCGCTACGGCGCCGGGGTGGACCGGGTGGATCTCGACGCCTGCCGGCGGCGCGGCATCACGGTCACCAACACGCCGGGCGCCAATGCGACCGCGGTGTGTGAGCTGGCCTTCGCCCTGATGCTGGCCTCGGCCCGCAATCTGCCGGAATTGCACAACGCGGTGCAGAAAGGCGAATGGCCGCGCAGCGACGGGATGGAGCTGGCCGGGAAGACACTGGGCATCGTAGGCCTAGGCGCGATCGGCAAAAAGCTGGCGCTGCGGGCGAAAGCCTTCGAGATGGACGTGCTGGCCTGCGACCCCTTCCTGGACGTGGCCTTCGCGAAGGAGCACGGCGTCAGGGCCGTGGGGCTGGACGAACTGCTGCGGGCAAGCGACGTGGTGTCCCTGCACGTTCCGCTCAACGACAGCACCCGCCACATGATTTCCAGGGACAGCCTCCCAAAGATGAAGGACGGCGCCACCCTGATCAACACCGCCCGGGGCGGGCTGCTGGACGAGGAAGCCTGCGCGGAGGCGCTCCGGGCTGACAAACTGCGGGGGCTGGGGCTGGACGCGTTTGAGCAGGAGCCCCTGCTGGACTCCCCCTTGAAGGGACTGCCGCGCGTGGTATTCAGCCCGCACACCGGCGCGCACACAGCGGAGGCCGTGCGCGGCATGGGGCTGACAGCGGTACAAAACCTGATCGCGGTGCTTTCGGGGCAAGCCTGCCCCCACATCGTCGCCTGACCGGGCGGAAACGAGGAGGAACATGGACAAGCAGGAAGTGCTCAAGCGGCTGACCGACTGCGGCGTGGTCGCTGTCATCCGGGCGGAGGGGGGCGAGCAGGCGAAGAAGATCGCGGATGCCTGCATCCAGGCCGGCATCGTCGGCATCGAACTGACCTTCACCGTGCCCGGCGCGGCGGACATTATCCGCGAGCTGAGCAGGAAATACAGGCCGGAAGACATCCTAATCGGCGCGGGGACGGTGCTGGACCCGGAGACGGCGCGCTCAGCCATCCTGGCCGGCGCGCACTTTGTCGTCAGCCCCTGCCTCAACGCGGAAACCGTGCGGCTGTGCCTGCGCTACCAGGTGGCCTGCATGGCCGGCGCCATGACGGTGAAGGAGGCGGTGGAGTGCATGGAGGCCGGCAGCGACATCATCAAGATCTTCCCGGGCAACCTCTTCGGCCCCGCCATTATCCAGGCTATCCACGGCCCGCTGCCGCAGGCGAGGATGATGCCCACCGGCGGCGTGTCCGCCGAGAACGCCTACGACTGGATCAAGGCCGGCGCGGTGGCCGTGGGCGCGGGCAGCGACCTGACCCGGGGCGCGAAGACCGGGGATTATGAGAGCATCGTCAGGGTCGGGCGGAAAATGGTGGAGGAGGTCCGCCGGGCGAGAGGACTTTCCCAGAAGGAGGAGAAGGCATGAAAGCGGTTTTGCAGCCGGTCCGCTTCAGCGAGACCAACGAAAGGGAGCGGGGTGAGTTTGACCGCCAGCTGGAGCGGCTGAAGGAGCTGTACGGCGGGGAGGCGGCGTTCCTGCCCGCGGTTGAGCTGGCGCAGGCGAAAGCCGGGGAGGCGGACGCCTTCCTCTTCCCCCAGCTGGTCGGCGCGGCCTTCTCTCATGAGGCGGCGTTCCGGGCGATGGAACTGCCCGTGCTTGTGCTCTCCAGCGCCTTTGGGACGGTGGAGATGTGGGACTGGGAAATCGTCGCCTGGCTGCGGGAGAACGCGGGCATCAACGTGCTGACCCCCTACTCCGGGGAGCTGGCCCGGGTCATCCTGCGCGCGCTGGCGGTCCGGCGCGGCATGCGGAAAGGCACGCGCTTCCTGATGTTCCAGGACGACCCGGGCGAGGGCATGCAGGCCTATATCTTCAAGCGCTTTTTCTGGTGGGAAAAGGAAAGCGCCCGGCAGATCGAGGACGCCTTCGGCATCCAGATCCTCTACCGCAGCTGGAAGGAAGTCAACCAGCAGGCCCAGGCTATCCCGGACGCAGAGGCGCTGGAGATGTGGGAGGCGCGGAAGGTGCCCGCCGAAGGGCTGGACCTGCCGCGCATCTTGAAGGCGGTGAAGCTGTACATGGCCGTCCGGCGCGTGATGGACGAGCTGGGCGACATCGCCGGGGTGGGCAGCAACTGCCTCAACGAGTCCTTCTCCTCCCAGACCACCCCCTGCCTGGCCTGGAACTGGATGTTCGAGTACGACCACGTCATCTGGGCCTGCGAAGGCGACACGGTGACGCTGGTGAGCAAGTACATCCTGTATGAGACGCTGCGCCGGCCGATGATGATGACCAACATCTACCCCTTCCTGATGGGCATGGCCGCGCTGAAGCACGAGAAAATCGACACCTTCCCGGACGTCCCCGACCCCGACCACCACGCGCTGGGCGTGCATTGCGGCTATTTCGGCCTGGCGCCGCAGAGCTTCTGCAGCCAGTGGGTCCTGAAGCCCAGCGTGCTGGCCATCGTCAACGAGGAGGCCGTGATGATGGACTGCCGGATGAAGGAAGGGCCGGTGACCCTGGCCAAGATCCACGCAGACATGAAAAAGATGACGGCCGTCCAGGCCGTCATCGAGGACTACGTGCAGTACCCGGGCTCCGACTGCCGCAACGGCTGCCTGCTGCGCTACAAGCGGGACAGCGGGCACCAGGTGATGGAGAGCCTGTCCTCCCACCACCAGATCATCATCCAGGGGGACGTGGTGCCCCAGCTGATCCAAGCCGCGAAGGTGCTGGGGCTGGAGCTGGAGATCATTTAGGCGGCGCCGTCCGCCTCACACCGCGGTGAAGTCCAGTTCCTCCTTCATCTCCCCAAGGCTCGCGGCGACGTTGGGGCTGATGTCCGCATCGGTGATGAGCCGATCCACCTCGCGGGCGGAGGCGAACTTGACGAAGCTGACCCGGCCGAACTTCGAGCTGTCGCACAGCACGATGCTCTCCGCCGCGCAGCGGATGAGCGCCTTCTTGACCTCCGCCTGCTGCAGGTCGGGGGTGGAGAAACCCTTTTCGATGGAGCAGGCGTTGGCACCCAGGAAGGCCTTGTCCACGTTGAGCTGGGAGAGGGCCGCGGTGGCGAGGGGGCCCACGGTGCAGCCCAGGCCGTGGCGCAGGATGCCGCCGATGAGCACGACCGTCAGCGCCGCGTTGTTCTCCAGGTAGGCGGCGATGCGCACGTCGTTGGTCACTACCGTGACGTCCGAGCGGCTCGCCAGGCACTTGGCCAGTTCCATCGTGGTGGTGCCGGCATCCAGGGCGATGGTGTCCCCCTCCTCCACCAGCCCCGCCGCATAGGCGGCGATGCGGCGCTTGCTCTCCCGGTTGCCCACGCGCTTCAAGGTGGCGGGCTCGAAGGCCGCCTTTTCCAGGGGAATCGCCCCGCCGTGCGTGCGCTTGAGCATCCGGCGTCCCTCCAGCTCCCGCAGGTCGTTGCGGATGGTGGCGGGTGAAACGGAAAAATGCGCGCACAGGTCGGAGACGTACAGCTTGGACTTCTGCTGCAGCATGTTGAGAATCCGGGCGTGGCGCTCCTCGGCGAACAGGTTGCGGGAACCCGCGCGGGAATCTGTCATCGGCTTGCACATCCCCTTTTTTGAACGTTTTTTCGGCGGCTCTGGGGCGATTATACCCCAGGAAACCGCCCCCCGGCAAGGACAAAGGCCCCCCGGGGCCGTAAGGAGCGCATGATGGGCGACCGGCTGATTGCGGTGGACGTGGGCACGCAGGGAACCAAGGCGGCGCTGCTGGACAGCGACCTGACCGTGCTGCGCAGCGCCTTCGTGCCTTCCCGCCTCCACGCCCCGGAGCCCGGCGTGGTCTGGCAGGAGCCGGAGGAAATGCTGCAGGAATGCCTGGAGGCCATCCGTCAGCTCGCGGAGTTATCCGGCCTGTCGCCCGGGAGCGTCGCGGGCATCGCCCTGGACGGGCAGATGGCCGGCATCATGGGCATCGGGGCGGACGGGGAGGCGACCACGCCCTACGACTCCTGGCTGGACACGCGCTGCGGGCCGCAGATGGAGCGGATGAACCAGGCGGCCGGCCGGCGCATCCTCGAGCTGTCCGGCGGGCCGGCGACTTACGTCCACGGCCCCAAAATCCTCTGGTGGAAGGAAAACCACCCGGAGGCCTACCGGAAAACGGCGAAATTCGTCCTCCCCCACGCCTTCCTGACCGGGCGGCTGTGCGGACTTCCGGCGGAGGAAGCCACCTTCGACTATACGCACCTGCACTTCTCCTGCCTGGCGGACAACCGGAACCTGCGCTGGTCCGAAGAGCTGCTGGACACTTTCGGCATCGCGCCGGAAAAAATGGCGCGCATCGCCTCGCCCTTTGAGCCGGCAGGACAGCTGACCGGGGAGATGGCGACCCGGTGCGGCCTGATAGCCGGCATCCCCCTGGCGGCGGGCTGCGGGGACACGGCGGCCAGCACCTTCGGAACGGGGATGTTTGAGCCGGGCATGCTGCTGGACATCGCCGGCACCGCGTCCGTTCTGTGCGGGGTGACCGACCGCTACGTGCCCGACGCCGAAAACGCCGCCATGGTCATGATGCGCAGCCCCGTAAAGGGGCTGTTCCTGCCGCTTTCCTACATCAACGGCGGAGGGATGTGCCTGCGCTGGCTACGCAACGAACTGACCGGAACGCCGCGCGCGGACTACCAGCAACTGGAGGCAGAGGCCGAAAAGCTGCCCCCGGGCAGCGAGGGGCTGGTTTTCATCCCGCATTTCTCCGGCCGGGTCCTGCCCAGCAACCCCCATATGAAGGGCGGCTTCCTGGGGCTGGACTTCAAGCACACCCGCGCCCACCTCTACCGCGCGGTCATGGAGGGCATCACCTACGAGTACGCCTATTACCTGGACGTCCTGCGCGGGCTGCGGCCGGAGGAAGCCTGGAAGGAAGTGCTGGTGGTCGGCGGCGGCGCGCAGTCCAACCTCTTTAACCAGATCAAGGCCGACGTGCTGGGCGTGCGCTCGTCGACCCTAATGACGGGGGAAACCGCCTTGATCGGCAGCGGCGCCGTCGCGGGCGTCAGCGCGGGGCTGCTGGAGGACTACGCGCCGCCCATCCGCGCCGCCATCCAGGAAGGCCGGCGCTTCGAGCCCGACCCGGTCCGGCACGCGGCCTACGCCCCCTATCAGGCCGCCTACCTGGACGCGCTGGAGCGCGCCGGAACGTACTACCGCGCGCATCCCCTGACGGGGCAGGCGGGATGAGGCAGCCGGCGCGACTTGTCATATGTTGTCGTTTCGTATCGCTTTAGCCGGCGCGCGCAGACAAAGGGGAAAATACGCAAGCGGTTCCGCTTGACAGGAGCGCGCGTCCGGGTTATATTCCAAAGAGGAAAACCGATAGGCAATCAGCCGGGAGAAACGGCGCCAAAGCCCGGAATTTCTTGTCCGCTGGACATGAAAGAATATAAAGGAGGAACCCCGAATGAAGAAGCTCGTTTCCCTCATCCTCGCCCTCTTCCTCGCGGTCGGTCTGCTCGGCGTGGCGGTCGCGGAGGAGAAGCCGCTGGTCGGCATCTCCGTTCCCTACAACCCCACGGGCTGGGTCGCCGCGGTGGAATGGGCTGCCAAGACGACCGCCGACCGGCTGGGCCTCAACTACCTGATGACGGTATCCACCTCCGAGGCGGAGCAGGCGGACGCGCTGGACGTCTTCATCCAGCAGGGCTGCAAGTATGTCGTCCTCTTCCCTTTCAACGATACCCTGGCGGCGGCCGCCCAGCGCGTGATCGACGCGGGCATCACCCTGATCAACTATGACCGCACCCTGACGGGCATCGACCCGGCCACCTACTACTATGTCGCGGGCAACAACCGCGAGATGGGCGTGATGGGCGCCAACTACATCGCCGAGAAGATCAGCGGCAAGGGCAAGGTCGTCATCGTGTCCATCCCGGCCTACGGCGCCATCTTCGCCGAGCGCGTTCAGGGCTTCCGGGACACAGTAGCCGAGAAATACCCCGAGATCGAAATCCTCAACGAGTACGGCGCGGAGAACGGCTCCCCCGAAGTCGGCCTGGCGCTGATGACGGACATCCTGACTGCCAACCCAGAGATTGACGCGGTCTACTCCACCGACGACGAGATGTCCATCGGCCTCATCCAGGCCATCGTGGAGAGCGGCCGGATGGGCAAGATCAAGGCCATCACCGGCGGCGGCGGCGCGCAGAAGTACTTCAAGCTCATGGACGAGTACAAGGACCAGATGTGGGTGTCCTCCCAGACCTACGACCCCTACATGATGATCACCTGCTTGGAAATCACCGACAAGCTGATCAAGGGCGAAGCGGTCGAGCTGCGCACCATCATCCCGCCGTCCAACCTGGACTACACCAACTACCAAGCCTGGCTGGATTCCAAGGGAATCACGCCGGATGCCCCCTATTGACCTGACCTGAACCCCGCTTGAGAGGAGGAGGCATCCTCCTCTCAATTTCCGTCCAGCATTGGGTGACCATTCCCCGCCGGGGGCGGCGTCCGCCCCCGGCGGGACACCGGAGGAAATGCGTCCATGCCTGAACTCGCGCTGAGCATGCGCGGCATCGTCAAGCGCTACGGCGGCGTCCCCGTGCTCAAGGAAGTCGATTTTTCGGTGCTGCCTGGGGAAATCCATGCCCTGGTCGGGGAGAACGGCGCCGGGAAAACGACGCTGATGAATATCTTAGGCGGCGTCACCCCGATGGACGAGGGCAGCGTCGAGCTGTTCGGGGAGTCCGTCGTAATCGAGTCCACCCGCACGATGCAGGAAAAAGGCGTCGCCTTCATCCACCAGGAGCTCAACGTCGTCAACGACCTGACAGTGTACGAGAACCTGTTCCTTGGCCGCGAGAAGCGGACCCGCCTGGGCACGGTGGACGTGAAGGCGATGTGCGAGGAGACGGAGCGGATTTTCGGCCTGATGCAGGTGGAGGTGGACCCGCGCGCGCTGGTGGGCAGCCTGGAGACCTCCACCAAACAGATTGTGGAAATCGCGCGCAGCCTGCTGATGAACGCGAAGCTCATCATCATGGACGAGCCGACCACCTCCCTGACCCAGCACGAGATCGACCGGGTGTTTTTCATCATGAACAACCTGGCCCGGCAATACGGCGTGTCCATCATCTTCATCTCCCACAAGCTGGGGGAGGTCGTCGCCTTCTGCGACCGCTATACGGTGCTGCGCAACGGCGAAAAGGTGGCAGAGGGCCCCATCCGCAGGGAGGATGGCACGACGGTTGACCCGGCGGACATCGCCCGGATGATGGTGGGGCAGGACGTCCTGTCCGTGGAAGTGTTCCAGGAGCGGGACATCGGCGAGACCGTGCTGCAGGTGGACGACCTGTCCATCGGCCGGCACGTGCACGGCGTCAGCTTTTCCCTGAGGCGGGGGGAAATCCTCGGCATCACGGGCCTGCTGGGCGACGGCAAGGACCAGCTGGTCCGCAGCCTCTTCGGCGACCTGCCCGTCGACGGGGGGCAAATCCGGCTGAAGGGCAAGCCCTACAAACCACGGCACCCGGCCCAGGGCAAAAAGTCCGGGCTGGGGTTCCTGCCCTCCAACCGTAAGGAAAACGCCATCATCAAGGACCTGTCCATCCAGAGCAACATCACCATCGTCAGCCTGGAAAAGTGCAAGGCGGGGCCGGCGCTGAGCAGCAGGCTGGAGCGCGGGATGGCGCAGCGGGCGCAGGACGAGCTGTCCATCAAGGCGGCCAGCCTGGACAACCCCATCACCAGCCTGTCGGGCGGGAACCAGCAAAAGGCCGTGCTGTCCAAATGGCTGGGCGCCAACCCCAGCGTGCTGATCCTGTCCAACCCCACCCAGGGCGTGGACGTGGGGGCGAAAAACGAGATTTACGCCCAGATCATGAAGCTGGCGCGCGCGGGGGTCGGCGTTATCATCACCTCCGCGGAAGCCAAGGAAATCATGCGGATCTGCGACCGGGTGCTGGTGATGTACCACGGCAGGATCCTGGGGGAACTGGACCGCAGCCAGATGACGGAAGAACGGATGATGATCCTCTCCACCGGGGGAGAAGCAGGCGAAACCGACAGGAGTAAAGCCGTATGCACGACAAGCAACTGACCGCGGACCAGGCACAGGGCATCCGCAAGTTCCTCGAACAGTACAGCATCATGCTCATCACGGTGGTCATGATCGCCATCGCCACGGCGCTGCAGGGGACGACCTTCCTGTCCCTGTCCAACTTCGTCAACATCATTCGCAGCAACTCGGTGGTGGGCATCATCGCCCTGGGCATATCGCTGGTCATCATCTCCGGCAACATTGACCTGTCCGTCGGCGCGCAGATGGTGCTGGTCGCCTCGCTGTCCATCGACGTGGTCAACAAGACGGGCAGCGCGCTCCTGGGCGTGCTGGTCGCCTTCGCGTTCAGCTGCTCGCTGTCGCTGCTCACCGGCATCATCGTGACCAAGGGGCGCGTCCCCTCCTTTATCGTCACCCTGGGGCTGCAGTACATCTACCGCTCCATCCTGGTCTATTCCCTCAACGGCGGCGGCATCACAACCAGCAACGCCGCCTACTCCTCGATTTCCAACTATTCGCTCTTCGGCTGGCTGCCGCTGCAGATTCTATATTTCTTCATCATGGGCGCCATCTTCTGGTTCATCGCCAAGCGCACCGTGCTGGGGCGCCATATCTACGCGGTGGGCAGCAACGAGAAGGCGACCCGGCTGTCGGGCATCAAGACGGACCGCATCAAGATCATCTCCTACCTGCTGCTAGGCGTGACCATCGCGGTCGCCGCCGTGGCCGAAAGTAGCCGGATGGGCTCCATCAACTCCACCTCTTCGGGCATCTCCTACGAGCTCAACGCCATCGCGATGGCGGTTATCGGCGGGGTGGCGATGGAGGGCGGCAAGGGCAAGATCACCAACACGATGTTCGGCGCCTTCATCTTCGGCCTCATTAACAACATCCTGACCCTCATCGGGGTCAATACCCGGCTGGTCAACGCCTTCAAGGGGGCCATCATCATCGTGGCCGTCCTGCTGCAGCGCAAATCCAAGGAGCGCTGAGCGCCCTTCGCCGCGCGCCCCTTCAAAATGCACAATGCTTGGGAGGTTTCTGACATGAAAATCGGCATCGACAGCTATTGCTTCCACCGGTTCTTCGGCGAGGTGTACCCCTTCCAGGACCCGCCGGAGCGCGTGAGGACCGTCGACGACTTCATCGATTTCGCCAAGGGGCTGGACGTGGACGGCGTCTCCCTGGAGACCTGCTTCCTACCCAGCTTCGACGAGGGATACCTGAAGGACCTGGGCGCGAAGCTGAAGGATTACAAGCTGGACACCGTGTTCGCCTGGGGCCACCCCAACGGTCTGGAGCGCGGGCTGAGCCCGGAGGCGTACCGGGAAATGAAGACCATGATTCCAAAGACCCGGCTGATCGGGACGGACGTGATGCGCATCACCGGCTCCGCCTTCGACTGGCGGCATGAGAACCACAAGGAGCACATGAACCGCCTGGTGCCGCTGTACAAGGAGGCCGTCAAGATCGCCGAGGACCACGGAGTGAAGCTGGCCGCCGAGAACCATATCGACTACACGGCCGACGAAATGCTCCAGATGATCGAGCAGGTGGATTCCAAAAACTTCGGCATCAACTTCGACACCGGCAACTTCCTGCGCCTGCTGGACGACCCCGTCGCCGGGATGGAAAAGCTGGCGCCCTACGTGTTCTCCACCCATATCAAGGACCTGAAGATGCACCCAACCGCGCGGCCCAACGACTGGTTCTTCTTCTGCGGCGTGCCCGTGGGTTTCGGGCTGATCGACAACATGAAGCTGGCCGAACTGCTGCACAAGGCGGGCTACAAGGGCTTCCTCGCAGTGGAAATCGACGCGCCGGCGCCCGAATGGCTGAACATGGAGGAAGAGGCCATCGCCATCAGCGTCAAGAACCTGCGCAAAATCGCAAGCCATTTCAAGTGAGGCCGGAGGGGGAAGGATGAAGAAGAAGACGCTCAACGTCGCCATGATCGGCGGCGGATTCATGGGCAAGGCCCATTCCAGCGCGTGGCTGCAGGTCAACCATTTCTTCGACGCGCCGTACAAGGTGAACCTGAAGACCATCGTGGGCAGCCGCACGCGCGTGGAGGGCTTCGCCAACAACTGGGGCTACGGGGACGTCAGCTACGACTGGCGGGAGGCTGTCGCGCGCGACGACATCGACATCGTCGACATCGGCACGCCCACCCACCTGCACATGGAGATGGCCGTGGCCGCGGCGAAGGCCGGCAAGCACATCGTGTGCGAAAAGCCGCTGGCGCTCAGCTACGCCCAGAGCCTGAAGATGGCCGAGGCCGCCGAAAAGGCGGGCGTGGTCAATTACTTGAACCACAACTACCGCCGCGTGCCCGCGGTCGCCTACGCCCGGCAGCTGGTGCAGGAAGGCCGGCTGGGCAAAATCTTCCACTGGCGCGGCGCCTACCTCCAGGACTGGATCATTGATCCGGACTTTCCCCTGACCTGGCACCTGCGCGCCGACACCGCCGGCGCCGGCGTGCTGTACGACCTGGGCAGCCACGCGGTGGACCTGTGCCGCTTCATCCTGGGCGAGCCCGTATCCGTGATGGCGCAGACGCGCACCTTCGTCAAGGAGCGGCCCGCCCCCGGCGAGGCCGCGGCCACCTTTTCCAAGGGCGAGGCGACGGGGGACGCGAAGCGTCTGCCGGTCACGGTGGACGACGCCGCCTTC
>JAPXQZ010000016.1:0-14844 GCA_033813835.1 Clostridia bacterium
GAGACCTGCGCCAAGGCGGAGGGCAAGCCCTGCATCTTCCCGGAGCGGGCGATGTCCTCGGTGGAAGCCTACGGCATCGACGTGTACAACACCGTGAAGGGCACGGGGCTCAAGTACATCAACGGCCCCAACACCGTGACCTTCTTCGGCATCGCCTTTTTCAAGCCGGAAGCGAATGCCTGAACTCATCATCCGCCGGGACGGGGAAGAGACGCGTGTCCGGTTCGAGGGCAGCCCCCTGCTCAACGACGTGCTGGCCACAGAAGGGCTGGCGCTGGCGCAGCCCTGCGGCGGCCGCGGCCGCTGCGGCAAGTGCCGGGTGGAGCTTTCAGGCGCCGTCTCCCCGCCCAACGAGGCGGAGCTCCGCTTCGATTCGCGCCTGGTCTGCCAGGCCGTGCTGTTGGGCGACTGCGAAGCGACGCTGCCGGTATCGCGCCAGATGAAGCAGATCCAGATGGACGGCGACCTGTCGGGCGGCGTCCTGCGGCCCATGCCGGGGCAGTACGGCGCGGCGGTCGACCTGGGCACCACCACCCTGGCGCTGAAGCTCTACCGTCTCTCCGACGGCCGGCTGGTCGGCAGTGCCGGCGCGCCCAATCCCCAGGGGCAGACCGCCGCGGACGTGATGGGGCGCATCGGCGCCGCGCTGGCGGGCGGCCTTTCCCGGCTGGAACGGCAGGTGCAGCAGGCTATCCTGGGGCTTCTTCATACAGCCTGCCGGGAGGCGGGCGTCTTGCCCGCCGACGTGCCGTCCATGGTCGTCGCGGGCAATACCACCATGCTCTACCTGCTCACCGGCACCAGCCCGCTGTCCCTCTCTCGCGCGCCCTTTGACGCGGAGGACCTGTTCGGCCGGACCGTTTCCCTGATGGACCGGCAGGTGTACCTCCCCCCCTGCATGGACGCCTTCGTGGGCGCCGACATCACCTGCGCGGTATTGGCCAGCGGCATCTGCCGGAGGGAGCAGACGGCGCTGCTCATCGACGTGGGCACCAACGGCGAAATCGCGCTGTGGAAGGACGGGACGCTGCTGGTCAGCTCCACCGCCGCGGGCCCGGCCTTTGAAGGCGCGGGCATCCACATGGGCTGCGGCAGCGTCGCGGGCGCGGTGGACAGCGTATGGGTGGGGGCAGACGGACGGCTGGAGGCGCACACCATCTCCGGCGCCAAGCCGGTGGGCATCTGCGGCTCCGGCCTGATCGACGCGGTCGCCTGCCTGCTCAAGACCGGCCAGGTGGACGAGACGGGCGCCGCCGCCCACCCGAAGATGACCCTCTCGGGCAGCGTGCACCTGATTCCCCAGGACATCCGCAGCATCCAGCTGGCCAAGGCCGCCATTGCCGCGGGGATCGAGACCCTTTTGAATGAAGCGGGCATCGGGCCGGGCGAGGTGACGGAGCTGTGCCTGGCCGGCGGTTTCGGCAGCCACCTGGACGTAAACAGCGCGGCGGACATCGGCCTGATCCCGCGGGAGATGACCGGCAGGGTGCGCGTGCTGGGCAACGCCTCGCTCTCCGGCGCCGCGGCGCTGCTGACCGACACGGGCCAGGTGGCCGAGGTTGCGCGCATCGCCTCCCTTTCCCGCCACGTCGCCCTGGGTGGCAATCCCCGCTTTAACGAGGCCTATATGGAGCACATGCTCTTCCCCTGAGGAAGGGGACGCAGGCATTCCGTCACCTCCCCCGTACCCCGGACCGGCACCGCCCGGCCGCGCACAACCGACACGAAAGGAAGGCAACCATGGCAAAAATCGCGATCATCGGCGCAGGCAGCATCATCTTCTGCAAGACCCTGCTCAACGACCTCTTCACCGTCCCTGCGCTGAAGGGCTCCACCTACGCGCTGATGGGTCCCACGATGTGGAAGCTGGAAAAAATGAAGACCTACGCCGACCAGATCATCGACAAGAACCGTCTGGACGCGAAGGTCTACTGCACCACCGACCGGAGGGACGCGCTCAAGGACGCCAAGTATGTCATCCTGATGTTCCAGGTGGGCGGCGTGGAGGCCTTCCGGCACGACTGGGAAATCCCCTTAAAGCACGGCGTGGACCAGTGCATCGCCGACTCCCTGGGCCCCGGCGGCGTGTTCCGCGCGCTGCGCACCGCGCCGGTTTTGCTGGAACTGGGCCGGGACGTGATGGAGCTGTGCCCGGAGGCGCACGTGCTCAATTACGTCAACCCCATGGGCGCGGTCTGCACCATCTCCGGAATGGCGACGGGCATGAAAATGGTGGGTCTGTGCCACGGGGTGCAGACCACGCTGGACCTGATCGCCGGGTATACGGACGTAAAGAAGGAGGAGATCGACTACCTCTGCGCCGGCATCAACCATATGGCCTGGTTCCTCAAGCTGGAAAAGGACGGGAAGAACCTGTACCCGAAGCTGAAGGCCAACTTCGAGAAGCCGGAATACTACAAGAACGAGAAGGTCCGGGGCGAGGTGCTGCGCCACTGCGGCTACTTCATGACCGAGTCCACCGGGCACCTGAGCGAATACCTGCCGTGGTTCCGGAAAAACCGGAAAGCGCTGGACCTGTACTGCGACGAGCCGGCCTTCGGCGGGGAAAGCGGCGCCTATTACAAGTACTCGCTGATGGTGGCGGAAAAGTTCGCGACCACGGACGTGCTGTCCATCGAGTCAGGCGCGCTGGAACCGCGCAGCAAGGAGTACTGCTCCCACATCATCGAGGCGCTGGAAACCGGCGTGCCCTTCCAGTTCAACGGCAACGTGAAAAACCGCGGCTACATCACCAACCTGCCCCAGGACGGCACGGTGGAGGTACCGATGTACGCCGACCGCAACGGGCTGCACCCCTTCGTCATCGGCGACCTGCCCGCCCACCTGGCTGCGATGAACCAGAGCAACCTGACCGTCCAGGGCCTGGCCGCCCGCGCCGCCATCGCGGGTGACCCGGAGATGGCCTTCTGGGCCGTCGCCATGGACCCGCTGACCAGCGCGGTCTTGACCCTGAAGGAAATCCGCGACATGGTGATCGAGATGTTCGAGGCGGAAGCCCAGTGGCTGCCGCAGTTCGAGGGCAAGAAGCTGCGCCGGGTGGACGGCATCGACATCCCCGCGGGCGTCGTGCCCGCCCCCGTGCCCGTGGATCCGGCGCTGGCCATCAACGCCCGCTTCGGCAAGCTGGGCGGCTGAACGCGCCGGCCCCGCCCTTCGCCGCGCGGCCGTGCGCCGCGCGGTTTTCCTTTTCCCCGCGGCCGATTTATGGTAAGGTAAGCCCCGGAAGCAGAAGAACCCCCCGCATTCTGAGAGTGTCAAAGGAGTACGCCGTTGAATTTTCCGCGGAAAGCCGGGTGCCGCGCCGTCAAACGGGGAATAGGCCCCCCGCGCCGCCGGCGCGGACTGGCGACGTTGTCCGCCTTGCTGCTGACGCTGGCTTTGCTGCCGGCCGCCCGCGCGGCGGAGCCCGCCGGCCTGCGAATCAACGAGTTCATGGCTTCCAATCGGCTCACGCCGGTGGACGGAAGGGCCTGCGACTGGATTGAACTGCACAACGCCGGGGAGACCGAAATCGACCTGGAAGGCTACGGCCTGAGCGACAACCCGGATAAGCCCTTCAAGGCCGTGCTGACCGGCACGCTCAAGCCCGGCGCCTTCCTGGCGCTGCCGGCGGACGCGGAGGGGCTGGGCTTTGCCCTTTCCCGGGAGGGAGAGTCCATCGTGCTGACCGCGCCGGACGGGCGGACCCTCCACGAAACCGCTTTCGGGCCGATGCCCGCCGACGCCAGCCTGGCCTGGGACGGCGCCGCCTTCGCCCTCACCTGGCAGCCGACGCCCGGGGCAGACAACTTGTTTTCGAACCAGGACGAAGCGGAAACCCTCCGCTGGCAGGAAGCCAAAGAGCGCGGGGTCTATCTCAGCGAGGTGATGGCCGCCAGCGGGGCTTTTGAAAAAGGCAGGCTTCCCTACGACTGGGTGGAATTGTATAACCCGGGCCGCGCCGCTGTAGAGCTGCAGGGGCTGTACCTGTCCGACAGCGCCTCCAACCTGAAAAAGTGGCCTTTCCCCGTGGGCGCCACCCTGCGCGCGGGGGATTTCGCTGCGGTGTACTGCACCTGGGAACGCCTGGGCGCGCAGGGGCGCGGCGTGTTCGTCAACAACGCCTTCACGCTGGACAAGACGGGCGGCGCGGTGCTGCTGACCGACGGGGAGACGGTGCTGGACGCCGTGTCCCTGGGCGCGCAGCACGGCAACGTGTCCTACGGCCGCCCGGAGGGGCAGGGCGCCTTCCGCTTCCTCAATGAGACGACCTTCCGGCAACCCAATCCTGCGAAGGGATATGCCCGGCGCCTTCCCGCGGTCGGGTTCTCCCGGGAGGGCGGCTTTGCCGGCGCGCCTTTCCAGCTGCGCCTGGAAGCCCCGGAGGGCGCTGTGGTGCGCTACACGCTGGACGGCTCGGAGCCGGACGCGCGCGCGCGCCTGTACGACGCGCCCCTCCCGGTTGAAAAGAATACCGTTGTGCGCGCGGTCGCCTCGATGGAAGGGTTCGTGGACTCCCCCGTTTCCACCCGCACCTTCCTGTTCGGGGAACCATCGGCCTTCCCCGTTGTCTGCGTATCCGGCAGCCCCGCCTTCTTTTTTGGCGGCGACGGCATCTTCGAGCCGCAGAACCAGGACCTGCTCATTCAGCGGCGCGCCCATTTCGAGGTGTATGAGGAAGGCGTCCAGAAGCTCAGCCAGCAGGTTTCCCTGAAGCTGACCGGCGGCACCAGCCGCAAGTACCTGCCGCGCACCTTCACCGTCTATGCCCGGCCGGGCCTGGGCGAAAGCACCTTTGCCTACAACCCCTTCCCGGACCGCTCCTACGGAGAATACGCCGCCTTCTCCCTGCGAAGCGGCGGGACGGACGCGGTGCGCACCCGCCTGCGCGACGGATTTCTGACCCGCCTGGCCCGGGGCTATGGGCTGATGTACCTGGCCTACCGCCCCGCCGCGGTCTACGTGAACGGGCAGTTTTGGGGCATGCTCAACCTCCGGGAACGGGCCAACCGGGACGCGGTCGCCCAGTGGGAAGGCGTTACGGACCCGGACGCCGTCCGCGACATCATCATCATCAAGAACCGCGGTGTCCAGCAGCAGGGCAGCCGGGAGGAACTGGAGGCGCTGGCCGCTTTTTGCCGCACCCGGGACCTGAACGAGCCGGAGCACCTGCGCCACGTGCTGGGGCAGCTGGACGTGGACAGCCTGTTCGCCCATACCGCCTTCCAGATCATCACCGGAAACAGCGACCTGCAGAACGTCCGCTACTACAAGGTGCCCGGCGGAAAATGGAAGCTGATGCTGTTCGACCTGGACCTGGGCATGATGAACAACAACAACCTGACCCTGCCCTTTTACATGGGCAACGGGAAGACGCCCACCCTGTACTGCTACGGGGAACTGTTCCAGGCGCTGATGCAGGTGCCGGAGATGAAGGCGCGCTTCCTTTCGCTGACCGGCCGCATCTTAATGGAGCGCTTCGCGCCCGCAGACATTGGCGCACGGCTGGATGCCTGGCAGGCGGACCTCGCCCCGCTCGTGGGGCTCCACGCGCAGCGCTGGCCCGGTTTCGGTGTCAGGAACTGGGAAAAGGCGATGGCGGATTTCCGGAAGGTGCTGACGACGCGCCCCCAACTGGTGGTCAAATACCTGACCGCCGCCTTCAAACTGACGGAAGCGGAGGCCGCGCGGTATTTCGGCGGCTTTGCGGATGCGGCCGGCACCTGACGGCGCGGCCCATAAAACAAGGAGGTTCATTGCAGTGACAGGCAAGAACGCAAAAAGGCTGGCAGCGCTGGTGCTGGCAACCCTCGTCTTTCTCCTTCCCCTGCTCACGGCGGGCGCCCAGGACCCGGGGACGCTGCGCGTGCGCTGCTTCAAGATCGGCAAGGCGGACGCCTTCCTGCTGCGCATGTCCCGCCATGCCGTCCTCATCGACGCGGGCGAGGACGACGACGCGCCGGAAATCCTCGATTACCTGGCCGACAACGGCATCACGGAGCTGGACTGCCTGATCCTGACCCATTTTGACAAGCGCAGCATCGGCGGCGCGCAGGAGCTGCTAGAAAGCGTGCCGGCCAGGCGCATCCTGATGCCGGACGCGGCGAAGGACAGCACGACGGCTGAAATGTTGTTTGCCGCGATGCAGGGCATGAACACGGAGAAGGTAACCCAGGACACCGCCTTTGAGATGGACGGCGTTTCTATTGCCGTGATGCCCGCGAAGGGCCAGGACTACGGGGAGGAAACGGACAACAACGTGTCCCTGGCCGTTTCCGTCACGCACGGGCAGAACAGTTTCCTGTTTGCCGGCGACATCATGGAGCCGCGCATCGCCGAGATGGCCGCCGCCGGGCAGCTGACCCCGCACACCGTCCTGAAAATGCCCTGCCACGGGCAGAACATCCCCGGGCTCGCCCAGCTGCTGGACGCCGTCAAGCCCCGGATCGCCGTCATCCCCGCCAGCGTCAAGAACCCGCCCGCCGGGGAAACGCTCTCCATGCTGGAAGGCCGCGGCGTGCGCTGGTATTCCACCCACCAGGGCAGCATTACCCTGGTGTCGGACGGGTACAGCGTGGCGGTTTCACAGAAGAAAAAATAAATAGATCGGTTTACAGGTTCGTGCCGTCTGGGTTAGAGGTGAAGCCCCGACCGCATGCAGCGCTGCGCCTTTGAATCCGGAGTCTGAAGCCGGGCCGGCCGGGGTATACAAGATGTTGAAGTTGTACTGGGGGCCTGCCCCCGTAACCGATTGGAGGAAAAGAAGATGAAACTGAAGAAGGGCATGAAGGCGCCGGACTTCACCCTGGCGGACAGCCAGGACGGGAAGATGACGCTGTCGGACCTGAGAGGCAAAAAGGTGTTGCTGAGCTGGCACCCCCTGGCATGGACAAGCGTATGCACCGACCAGATGCGCGCCCTGGAGGCGCATTTTGACCGCTTTGCCAAGCTGAACACCGTGCCCCTGGGCATGAGCGTGGACTCCGCCCCGGGCAAAAAGGTCTGGGCTGCCGTGCTGAGCATGCGCAAGACCAAGATGCTGGCCGATTTCTACCCCCACGGCAAGGTCGCGCAGGAGTACGGCCTGTTCCTGGAGGAACTGGGCGCCTCCGGTCGGGCAAACGTCATCATCGACGAGGATGGCGTCGTCCAATGGATCAAGGAATATGAAATCGGCAAGCTGCCCGACATCGAGGAAGTGTTCAAGGCGCTGGAAAGCCTCTGAGCGCCCGTTGCCGGCAAGCCAGCCTCCGCAATACGCGGGGGCTGATTTGATTGAATTTAGACGAGTGGATACATAAGAAACGCCCGCGGTCTCTCCCGTGGGCATCCATGCCATCCGGCCGTCTACACCTACAACGCGGCGCGCACCGGCTCCTCCGTTTCCATCCAGGCCATGGACAGCAGGGGCAGGCCCAGGTGGATGGAAAGGATGACGCCGATGGGGCGCATCAGGACCGCGAGTCCCTTCTCCTTCAGCCGCCGGGCCAATTCCTCCGCCGCGTCCTCGCCGCCCTGATACTGCACCACCACTTCCTTCGGCTTGCCGGAAAGACCCAGCAGCATCTGGCGCAGCTGGTCCTGCCTGCCGCGGGCCATGGAATGGCTGACCACGCTGCCGTCCTGCAACGCCAGCAGGGGGCGCAGGTTGAGCAGGGTGGACACCGAGGAGCGCATGAAGCCCAGCCGGCCGCTGCGGCGCAGGGGATCCATATCCTGGATGGTGAAGATGGTACGGGTGTTCCGGCGCAGGGCCTTGAGTCGCTCGAAGCATTCGTCGAGCGTCGCGCCCCCGTCGATCATCCCTCTGGCCTCGCGCAGCAGCAGGTACATCGCCCCCGCCGTCGCGCGGGAGTCCACGACCATGAAGCCCTCGCCCGCCTCCTCCGCGGCCTTCAGCGCGTTGGCGTAGGTGCCGCTTAAGCGCGAGGACAGGGTCAGGCACAGGGCCTGGTGTCCCTGGCGCTTCAGGCGCAGGAACAGCTCCAGGAAGGCGGAGGAAGGCGCCTGCGCCGTCGAGTAGCGGGACAGGTCCGCCTCCGGCTCCGGACGCCAGTCCTCCACGAAGCCCTCCTGGAAGGCCTCCCGGCCGTCCCGGAAGTAATGGCAGGGGACGACCAGCAGCCGCAGTTCCCGCACGTCCATGCGGCTCAAGCAGGCGGTCGAATCGGTGACCAGGTAAATCACAGCGGGAAGCCCCCCATTCCGCGGAAGCGCTCGTAGCGCTGCTGCCGGATTTTGGCCCCGCTCATCCGGCGGAAGGCCGCCAGCCCCTCATGGAAGGCAGCGCGGATGGATTCCACCGCCTCACCGCAGCCCTCGCCTTCCGGAAGGATGCCGTCGATGACGCCGAAGGCCAGCATATCCTGCGCGCTGAGCTTCAGGGCCTCCGCGGCCTCCTTCACCTTGGCAGCGTCCTTGTAGATGATGCTGGCCGCGCCTTCGGGGGAAAGCACGGAATACACTGCGTTCTCCAACATATACACCCGGTTGGCGGCGGCAAGGGCCAGGGCGCCGCCGCTGCCGCCCTCGCCGATGATGACGGACAGCACGGGCACGGTCAGCCCCATCATCTCATAGAGGTTCTCGGCGATGGCCTGCCCCTGGCCCCGTTCCTCCGCGGCGATGCCGCAGGCCGCGCCCGCCGTGTCAATCAGGCACAGCACGGGGCGGTTGAACTTCTCCGCCTGGCGCATATGCCAGAGGCTCTTGCGGTAGCCCTCCGGCTGGGCGGAGCCGAAGTTGCGCCGCAGGCGTTCCGGAGTGTCCGCGCCCTTTTCCAGCGCCAGCACCGTCACGCAGCGCCCCTCGAAATACCCCAGGCCCGCCACCACGGCCGGATCGTCGGCAAACCGCCGGTCGCCGTGCAGCTCGACGAAGTTCGCGATGAGCTGCTCGATATAGCGCATCGCGCTGGGCCGCTGGTTATTGCGCGCGGCCGTCACCTTCTCATAGGCGCTCACCTGCCGGCCTCCGCGTGCATTCTCAACAGCAGGCCCAGCAGCTCCCTTTGCCCCGAACGCCGGCAGAGCCTGCCCACGAAGCCCTTGTCCAGCTGGAACTCCGCCTGCTGGAAGCCCTGCGGCAGCTTTTGCCGGGTGGTCTGCTCGATGACCCGGGGACCCGCGAAGCCGATGAGGGCGCCCGGCTCGGCCAGGATGATATCCGCCTGCATCGCGAAGCTGGCGGCGACGCCGCCGGTCGTCGCGTCGCAGAGCACCGCGCAGTAAAACAGCCCGGCGTCCGCGTGGCGCCGGACGGCGCCGGACACCTTGGCCATCTGCATCAGGCTCAATACGCCCTCCTGCACCCGGGCGCCGCCGGAGAGGGTGAACCCCACCACCGGCAGCCGGTCCTCCAGCGCGCGCTCGAACAGGCGGCTGATTTTCTCCCCCACCGCCGCGCCCATGGAGCCCATCATGAAGGCGTGCTCCATCGCGAAAAAGGCGCAGGGCCGCCCCTCGATCGCACCCAGGCCGGTCACCACCGCCTCCTTTTCCCCGCTTTGCGCGCGGGCCTGCATGAGCTTGCCCGCGTAGCCGGGGAAGGCGAGGGGATCCCGGGAGGTCAGATCGGCGTTGAGCTCGCGGAAGCTGTCCGCGTCCAACGTCATTTTAATGCGGTCCCTGGCCCCTACCTTATGGTAGGTGCCGCATCGGGAGCAGACGAAGCGCTCCCTTTCCAAGTCGTCCAGCGCGCAGACGCGCTTGCAGCCCGGGCAGGAAACCTCCGGCGCCTTGTCGTCGTCCGGCGCCCCCTCGGGCCGCTCCAGGCGCAGGTTGGGGCTTTTGAACAGGGATTTTGGCAGCATTTACGCGTTCTCCCGGATGGACAGATAATCGGTGGTGTAGCTTCCGTCCTCAAAGGCTGGCTCGGCGAGCAAGTCGGCCTGGAACAGGGCGGTGTGGTCCACGCCTTCGATGACCGTCTCGCACAGCGCGGCCTGCATCTTGCGGATGGCCTCCTGGCGCGTCGGCGCGTGGACGATGAGCTTGGCGATGAGGCTGTCGTAATGGATGGGCAGCCGGTAGCCCTGGTAGAGCGCGGAATCGAAGCGCACCCAGGGGCCGCCGGGGACGTGCAGGATGTCGACGGTGCCGCCGGCGGGCGCGAAATCCCGGGCGGGGTCCTCCGCGTTGATGCGGCACTCGATGGCGTGGCCGCTGGCCGGGAGATCCTTTTGCTGGAAGGGCAGCTCGATGCCCGCCGCGACGCGGATCTGCCACTTAACCAGGTCGACGCCCGAGACCAGCTCCGTCACCGGGTGCTCCACCTGCAAGCGGGTGTTCATTTCCAGGAAAAAGAAGTTGCCCTGCTGGTCCATCAGGAACTCCAGCGTGCCTACGCCCTCGTATTTGAGCGCCTTCGCCGCCTGGCGCGCGTAGCGGGCAAGCTTGGTCCGCTGGGGCGGGGTCAGCAGGACGCAGGGGCTTTCCTCCAGGATTTTCTGGTGCTTGCGCTGCATGGAGCAGTCGCGCTCCAGGAAGCTGACGGCGTGCCCTTTCTGGTCGCAGAGTACCTGCACCTCCACGTGCTTGACCTGGGTGAGCAGCTTCTCCAGGTACAGCGCGGGGTCCGCGAAGGAGCTCTTTGCCTCCGCCGCCGCCGTGGAATAGGCGTGGGCGAAGTCCTCCGGCCCGTCCACGCGGCGGATGCCCCTGCCGCCCCCGCCGCTGCGCGCCTTGATGAGCAGGGGAAAACCGATCTCCAGCGCGGCCTTCTGCGCGTCCGCCAGGTCCTTCAGGTTTTCCCGGCCCGGGATGGTCGGCACGCCGGCCTGGGCCATGGTGTGCTTGGCGGCTTCCTTGTCCCCCATCTTCCGGATGACCTTGCCGGGAGGCCCAATGAACTTCAGCCCGTTTTGCGCGCACAGGTCCGCGAAGTCCGCGTTTTCGGACAAAAAGCCGTAGCCGGGGTGCAACGCCCGGCAATCGGTGTTCAGGGCCGCGGACAGCACCGCGGTCTGGTTTAAGTAGCTCAGTTGGGAGGGCGCCGGCCCGATGCAGATGCTCTCGTCGGCCAGGGACACGTGCAGGGCTTCCTTGTCCGCCTCCGAGTAGACGGCCACCGTCTTGATGCCCATCTCCTTGCAGGCGCGGATGACGCGCACGGCGATCTCCCCGCGGTTGGCGACCAGCAGCTTGGAAAACATCGTTACCGCCCGGCCTGGATGAGCATCAGCAGGAACACGCCCTTGGCGCACAGCTCGCCGTCCACCCGCGCCTCCCCGGCGACCTTGATCAACTGCCCCGAAGTCCTGAGCAGCTCGCAGCGGGTCTCAATCACGTCGCCCGGGCGCACCATACGCCGGAAACGCACGCTTTCCATGCCGGTGAACAGCGGCAGCAGGCCCTTCATCAGCTCTTCCCGGACCAGCACCCCGGCGGACTGGGCGATGATTTCGCACAGCACCACGCCGGGCACGACCGGGAAGCCCGGAAAGTGCCCCTGCAGAAAGGCCTCGTCGCCCCGCACGCAGTAGCGCCCGGACGATGCGCCCGCATCCTCCAGGAACACCTCGTCCAGCAGCAGCATCGGCGGACGGTGGGGCAGGAACTCCTCGATCTCGGCTCGGTTCATGTCGTCCTCAGCACAGTTTGATCAGCGTCTGGCCAAACTCGACCACGCTGCCGTTGGCGACGCAGACGTCGGCCACCTGGCCGTCCTGGGGCGCGGTCACCTCGGTCACCTGCTTCATCACCTCGATGAGGCACAGCACGTCGCCCTTTGCGACCCGGTCCCCCACCTGCACGAAGGGCTTTCCGCCGGGTTCCGCCGCCTCGTAATACACGCCGACCAGGGGGGATTTGACCTCTACGATGCGGTTGAAGTCCGGTCCCTCCGCGCTGACCGCCTGGGCGGGAAAGGGCTGCGCCGCCGGGCGCGGGACCGCGGCGGCCTGCTCCGGCCTCGCGCGCTTCATCCGCACGCGCTCCTCGCCGTCTTTGACCGACAGCTCCGACAGCCCACTTTCCTCAAACAGCCGGATGATGTCCCGCAGCCGGTCGAGGTTCATCTCCCGCTCCTCACGGCCAGCACCCCGTTGTGCCCGCCGAAGCCCAGGGAGATGGAGACGCCCAGCTGCCGCGGGTCCTTCCGCGCCGTCTTGGGCACGTAATCCAGGTCGCACTCCGGGTCGGGGTCGTTTAAGGGGATAGTGGGCGGCAGCACGCCGGTGGACAGCGCCAGCAGCGTCGCGATGAGCTCCGCCCCGCCGGCGGCGCCCAGCATATGGCCGGTGGCGCCCTTGATGGAGGAGACGGCGGCCTTCCGCGCCCGCTCCTCGCCCAGGGCGCGCTTGATGGCCAGGGTCTCGGTCTTGTCGTTCAGCGGCGTTCCGGTGCCGTGGGCGTTGATGTAGAGGCTTTCGCGCCCGTTGTCCCCCGCCTCCTCCAGCGCCATGCGGATGGCCCGGGTCGCGCCGTCGCCCTCCGGGTGGGGCGCGGTGATGTGGTAGGCGTCGCAGGTGGTGCCGTAGCCGACGATTTCCCCCAGGATTTCAGCGCCCCGCGCCCGGGCGTGGCCGTATTCCTCCAGCACCAGCACCGCCGCGCCCTCTCCCAGCACGAAGCCGGCGCGGTTGCGGTCGAATGGCAGGCTGGAGGACAGGGGCTCGTTCTTCTCCGACAGCGCCATGGCGTTGGCGAAACCGGCGACGGCGATCGGGTTGACCGACGCCTCGCTGCCCCCGGTGATGACCGCGTCCAGGTATCCGTGGCGGATTTGCCGGTAGGCCTCCCCCACCGAGTGGGTGGAGGTTGCGCAGGCGGTGACCACCGGCACGCAGGATCCGCCGGCCTGGTAGCGGATGGCCGCGTTGCCGGCCGACATGTTGCCAATCATCGTGGGGATGCACAGCGGGGAAACGCGGGAGGGCCCGCGGGAGAGCAGCTTCTCCGACTCCCGGAAGAAGGTCTCGATGCCCCCGATGCCGCTGGAAATGTTCACTCCCAGGCGCTCCGGGGCGACCTTCCCCTCCAGTCCGCTTTGCGCCATCGCCTGGTGGGCGGCGGCCATGGCGTACTGAGTATACAGGTCCATGCGTCGGGCTTCTGCCACTTCCATGCCGTGCCGCGTCGGGTCGAAATCCTTGACTTCCGCCGCGATGTGCACCTTGTAGGCGCTGGTGTCAAAGCGGGTCGTGGGCCCGATGCCGCACCGGCCCTCCGTCAGTCCCTGCCAGAAGCTGGCCACGTCGTTCCCCAGGGGGGAGATGACGCCCATGCCGGTTACCGCGACTCTGTTCATTCTTTTACCCTCACATATACATGCCGCCGTCCACCTGAAGGACGGAGCCGGTGATGTAGTCGGCGTCTCGAGAGCACAGGAAGCCCACGGCCTTCGCCACGTCCTCCGCCCGGCCTGCCCGGCCCGCGGGCACGGCTTCCAGCGCCTTTTTGAGCGTATCCGGGTTCATGGCCCGCGTCATTTCCGTATCGATGAAGCCGGGCGCCACCAGGTTGACGGTGACCCCGCGGGAGGCCAGTTCGCGGGCCAGGGTCTTGGTCAACCCGACCAGGCCGGCCTTGGACGCGGCGTAGTTGGCCTGCCCGGGGTTGCCCATGAGGCCGGAGACGGAGCCGACGAACACGACGCGCCCCCACCCGCCCCGGAGCAAATCGCGGTAGCAGGCCTGGGCGACGTGGAAGGCGCCCGTCAGATTGACCGCCAGCACCCGGGCAAATTCCTCCCCGCCCATGCGCAGCGTCAGCCCGTCGCGGGTGATGCCGGCGTTGCTGACCAGGACGCCGATCGGCCCCAGCGCGTCCCTGACCCGGGCGACCGCTTCCTTGACGGCCCTCTCGTCGGAAACGTCGCACTGCAGCGCCAGGGCTTTCACGCCCTTTTGCTCCAGCGCCGCCGCGGTCTCCCGCGCGGCGTCCTCCCGCCCGGCGTAGAAAATCGCGACGCGGGGGAAGCGCCCGGCCAGTTCTATCGCGATGGCCCGGCCGATGCCCCGGCTGCCGCCGGTGACCAGCGCCGTCATTCCGTTTTCGCTCATGCCCCTCCCCCCAGCGCTTCCGCCGCATGAAGAAGCCCTTCCATATCCTCCGCCTGGTACACGGCGGCACCCGGCAGCGTCTTCGCGATCAGGCCGGACAGCACCTTGCCGGGCCCCAGTTCCAGGAAGGCGTCGATGCCGTCCTTCGCCATGTTCCGGAGGGTGTCCGTCCAGCGCACCGGCCGGGTCACCTGCAGGGCCAGCAGTTCCTTGGCGCGTCCGGCCTCGTAGGGCTGTGCTTCGGCGTTGCCGTAGACCGGGATGCGGGGCGTCCGCACGTCCTGCGCAGCCAGCGCCTGAAGCAGGCCGTCCCCGGCCTCCCGCATCAGGGGGGAGTGGAAGGCGCCGCCCACGTTGAGCCGCAGGCTGCGGCCGCCCGCGGCCTTCAGAGCCGCCTCAAAGCGGTCCAGGTCTGAAAGAACGCCCGCAACCACGGTCTGGTCCGGCGCGTTGAAATTGACCGCCCAGACCCCCGGGTGGCCTTCCAGCGCCTGCTTGACCGCGTCGGCATCCAGGCGCAGCACGGCGGCCATCCCGCCCGGATGCTCCTGCGCACAGGCCTGCATCATCTGCCCGCGGCGCACGACCAGGGAGAAGGCCTGCTCAAACCCCATCATCCCGGCCTGATGGCAGGCGGACCATTCCCCCAGGGAAAACCCGGCGACCGCCCGCGCCGTTAAGCCCCGCTCGCCCGCGGCGGCGGCGCAGGCGCATTCCACCATAAACAGCGCCGGCTGGGCAATGTCCGTCCGGGTCAGGCGCTCCATCGGGCCTTCGAAGCAGGCTTCCAGAATGCCCGGCAGCAGGGCTTCCGCCCGGTCCATCAGGGCTTTCGCCGCGGC
>JAPXQZ010000017.1:0-14721 GCA_033813835.1 Clostridia bacterium
TCCTTCGTTTTCACCCCTTGGTTCGTGCACAGTATAGACGCAGCAGATTAAGCGGCGGGGAAGGGGAAGGTTAGAGATTGATGAGAAAACCGTGGGGGCTTTATCATGGCGACAGCGGAGAAAACTGCGTGGAACGGACAATCTCTTCATCCTTCCAGAGATGAAACGGGCGCGGTTTCCCGCGCCCGTCTGGCCTCTGGCCGTGAATTTCTTGCTATTACTGCAGGCTGCCCAGGGGGATGAAGCCGCGCGCGGGGCTGCCCATGAAATCGGCGACCTCGACGTAGGCCCACTGGCCGTTTTCATTCAGGCTTGCCAGCGCGGTGACAGCGGAGCCCGCGGGCAGCTCGCCCAGGGGCAGCGCGTTGATGACCGGGTCGTCCGTCAGGGGGGCTGCCGCCGTAAGGACACGGGGGATGGCGGACAGTTCCAGGGCGGAGGTGGCGGCTCCCTCTGGCAGGGCTTTCGCGGTAATGTAGCCGATGCGATAGCCGCCGTCCGCGGTTCCGTAACCGATGAGCAGGAAGCCGTTCTCACTGCCGTAGAGCCGGCAGTCCGTGCCGCCAGACACCTGCGCGTCCCCGGCCTGGTAATACTGCTCGCCCGGGCCGGTGTACACCGGGTAGGCGCCGTCCGCGAAGCGGATGATTTGGTAATTAGGCAGGGCAGGCGCGTCCGGCGCCTGGGTTGCCGCTTCCGTGGGGATAGGTGTAGGTTCAGGGGTCGGCTCCGGCGTGATCTTCGGCGGTGGGGTCGCGGGAACCTGGGTGATGGGCGCTTCAGTCACCGGCTCCGGCGTAATCTTGGGCGGCGGTGTGATGGGAACCTGGGTGACAGGCGCCTCGGTCACCGGTACCGGCGTCACTTTGGGTGGCGGTGTGACGGGCGCCTGGGTGACGGGCGCCTCTGTCACCGGCCCCGGGGTGGGTGGCTTGGTCGGCGCGGCTGTCGGCGGCTTGGACGGCGCCAGGGGCGCCGTAAAGAAGAAGGTGACGGTCGCAGGCCGCGCATTCCCAGCGGCGTCCACCGTGACGCTCACGCTCGCTTCGCCCTGCAGGACGTAGCCCGCCGGCACGAGGGAGGTATTGGCGGTCACGATGTTGACCCCCTGGGTGAGCAGCACGGTTTCCTCAAACAGCGTCCGGCCGCTCGTGTCCTGGTAATTTACCGGCACGTAGGCCTGGGCGGGCGGGGCCTGGAAGGTGAAGGTGACCGAGGTGGGCGTCGCGGCGCCGTTCTGGCTGACGGTCACCGTGGTCCTTCCGGTTCCCTGCAGGGTGTAGCCCTCCGGCACGTAGCCCATGTTGGCGATGACCGTATGCGTGCCCGCGGGCAGGATGAGCCGGTCCTGGTACAGCGTACCGCCCCGGGTGTCCACGTAGTTCACCGATACCGCCGCGGTGACGTTGACCCTGGCGTACACAAAACTGACAGCGGAGGGGTTTGCGATGCCGTTGGCGGACACCGTCACGTTGATGATGCGGGAACCGGTCAGCGCATAGCCCTGCGGCACCATCCGGTCGTTGGCGTAGACCGACGTCGTGCCCTGGGCAAGGGTCAGGGTTTCCCGGTTGAGCAGGGCGTTGTTCTGGTCCACGTAGTTCACGGCAACCTGGGCAGTCGCCGGCGGCGTCTGCTGCTGCTGGTAGGTAAAGGTGACGGAGGCGGGCGCCGCTTCGCCCCTCGCGTTGACGGTGACCGTCACCTGGGATGCGCTGATCAGCGTATAGTCCCGCGGTACCCGATCGCTGTTGGCGCGCAGGGTGGTGCGCCCTTCGGACAGGAGAACCACGTCGGTATACAGCCTGACGCCGTCCGTTGACAGGTAGTATACCGGGAGGCTCGCGGTGACCGTCGGACGGATGGTGGGCGGCGGGGTCACGTCCACCGGCCCGTAGACGACGTTGGGGTCGTAGTAGAGTTTGTTGAGCGTCCGGGTTCCGGCGATGCCGTCGACCGACAGGTTATTGTAGGACTGGAAGCGTTCCACCGCCCGCAGCGTCTCCTTGCCGAAAATCCCGTCCACCGTTCCAGCGAGGTAGCCCAACTCCTTCAGCCGCGTCTGCATGATGCGCACGTTCTCGCCCCGGTCACCCACATACAGCGTGGTCAGGCGGGGGGTGGCGCTGGGCGGCACGAAGGTGGCGGGGGCGGGGGTGACAAGGGGCGCGGCGGTGATGACGACCGGGGTCGCGGTTAGGGCCGGCATGGGTGTGAGCGCGGGGCTCAGGGCGGTGGAGGAAGTCAGCAAAACGGTCATGTAGACCAGCAGCGTCTTGACTAAATCCATCTCGTTCCACTCCTTTAAGCGTCAGTGTCGTCCACGCATACAACGCGGCGGGGCGGCGGTTTCGTGCAGGCGCACTGGGCGTCTTCTAATGGGCATTGAGGCGGATGAAGCGTTCAAATTCCGGCAGGATGCCGATGCCGTCGGGATAGTGCGCGGCGAACTGCGGCACGGCGTGGCTGGGGAAGGAGTTGCCCTCAATCAGGCAGGGCCCTTCCGGGGTGATTGCCACGTCCCAGGCCACGAAACGCACCTGGGGCACGACCCGCATCGCCTCCAGGCACATCGCCTTGACTTCTTCGAAAAATGGTACCTGGAAGCCGGTGATGGGCGCGTCCGTCAGCGGGTGGCGGGCAAATTCACACCCCTTTTTGTCCGCGGCGACGGTGGAGATGACCCCGCTCTCCAATTCTACCCGCGCGGCCATGCCGCCCGCGTCGATGTTATCCATGACCCGCCCGTTGCCGATGCGCAGGAAGGCGTAGACGATGCCTTCGGCCTTTTCGCCCAGCAGCGTGGCGATGCGCACCGTATTCACGCTGCCTGGGTACAGTTGAGCGAGCGCCCCGTGCTGCACCACTGTCTCTTCAACTACGCAGTCGCCTTTTTCCCGCAGGCGCCGCAGGAACCGCGTGGTGTCCCGGAAGTCCTCCGGTTCGAACCGTTCAATGCCCACCCCGCTGGAGCCGGACAGTGGCTTGACGAACAGGGGTCCTTTTTCCTGTGTGAACGCCGCCAGCTCCGCTTCTGTCAGCCGCCCGTCCGCGCGGAGCCATTTCCGGTTGACCCAGCGGGAGAACAGCGCGTTGAACTCACACTTGTCGTCGAAGCAATGCCAGTAGGCCCTGTCGTTCATGCGCCGGACGATGCCGTTGCTGATGCCGCGGGTGATGACCGTGCGCCGCTGGGCCGCATTCAGCCGGTCCATCCGCGCGATTTTATAGTCCATATAGCCGGCGTTGTATACAAGCCCGCAAACCAGCAGGTCCATCGCCAGGCCAGGCGCGCTTTTCCCAGTCGTTTTACGGATTTCCGAAAAGGTGGATGCAAACCGGCGGTAGTCCATGCCCGCCAGGCGCTTGACGAAAAATGTCAGCTTGCCCATTTTCTATACGTTGAAGCGGAACAGCGTCACGTCGCCGTCCTGCATCACGTACTCCTTTCCTTCGCTGCGCACCAGCCCCTTCTCCCGGCAGTGCGCCATGCTTCCCAGGCGCTCCAGCGTTTCGAAGGGAACGATTTCCGCGCGGATGAACCCGCGCTCGAAGTCCGTGTGGATTTTGCCGGCGGCCTGCGGCGCCCTGGTCCCCGCCCTGATGGTCCAGGCGCGGCACTCGTCCTCCCCGACCGTCAGGAAGGAAATCAGCCCCAGCAGCCGGTATCCCGCGTGTACCAGCCGGTCCAGCCCGCTTTCTTTAAGCCCCAGTTCCGCAAGGAAGGGCTGCTTTTCCTCCGGTGCCAGGCCGGCGATTTCCTCCTCGATCCGGGCGCTGACGAGGATGACCTCGGCGCCTTCAGCCTTCGCCCGTTTTGCCACCTCCGCCACCAGGGGCAGTTGCTCCGGCCGCTTGCCCGCATCCTCCTCCGCCACGTTGGCGGCATAGATGACCGGCTTGTCCGTCAGCAGGAACCAGCCATCGGCCAGCGCGCGCTCCTCCCCGTCAAGCGGGCACAGCCGCGCCGGGCGTCCGGCGCTGAGCCATTCGGCCATCCGGTCTGCGGTTTCCGCTTCCTGCTCATACTTCCTGTCGCCGGTCTTGAACATCTTGCGCGCCTTGTCCCCGCGCTTCTGCACTGTCTCCAGATCGGCCAGGGTCAGTTCCACCGCGACGGTCTCCATATCCCGGATGGGGTCCACCGCGCCGTCCACGTGCACCACGTTGCCGTCCTCAAAGCAGCGCACTACGTGCACCAGTGCGTCCACCTCCCGGATGTGGGAGAGGAAGCGGTTTCCCAGTCCTTCCCCGCGGCTGGCGCCGCGCACCAGGCCGGCGATGTCCACGAACTCAACGGCAGCGTAAGTGGTTTTTTTAGGGTGGTACATCTGCGCGAGCTTGCCTACCCGTTCGTCGGGCACCGCCACCACGCCGGTATTGGGCTCGATGGTGCAGAAGGGGTAGTTGGCCGCCTGCGCCCCCGCGCTGGTAATTGCGTTGAACAGCGTGCTCTTGCCCACGTTGGGCAGGCCGATGATGCCCAGTTTCATCTCATTTGCGCCTCCGTCCTGATGATGTCATTATACGTTCGCGCCTGCTTGCTGGCAACGCGCCCCCCAATGCAAAAGCCGCCCGGCCAGTCTTCCGGGCGGCTCGCGCGGCGGCCGCGTCAGGCCTGGGCGTCCGTGTGGGTCCGGGGCATGGCGCGCAGCACCTTGCCGCTCCGGAGGCAGCGGGTGCACACGTTCAGGCGCCGCGGCGTGCCGTTCAGGTTGACGCGGATGCTCTGGACGTTGGGCGCCCAGATCCGGTTGCTCTTGCGGTTGGAATGGCTGACCTTGTGGCCGCTCAGCGTGCCTTTATCGCAGACTTCGCACAACTTGCCCATTTTTCAATCTCCTTTGTCTGCTGCCCTGAGGGAACCGACGGCACCCTGGAACGACAGCCATAATAGGATACCACATCCCCTGTGACGGCGCAAGCCTCCCGCACACACCTGCACGGGGATTTTTATCAGCCGCCGGCGGGCGGAATCCGGCCCGCGCGACCCGGGGTGAAAGCGCTGCCGGCGTTGACGAGAAAAGCGGTTCTGCTTATAATCAGTCAAACCAATCAAGCGTTATCAGAATACGGAGGTGGGTTTTCGCGCGCAGAGCCGGGGGTTTGGACGGAATTATTCAAAAGGGAAAGGCAGGGGGTTTGTTTTGAACAAGAGGATTTCAATGGACAAGGCAGTCAGCCTGGTCAAGGACGGCAGCGTCATAATGGTGGGCGGTTTCGGGGCCTGCGGCTCCCCGCTGGGCATTATCGACGCGCTGGTGAAGAGCGGCGTGAAGAACCTGACGCTGATTTCCAACGACACCGGCTTCATCGACCGCGGGGTGGGCCTGATGGTGGTCGCCAAGCAGTTCAAAAAGGTCCAGGTGTCCCACATCGGCACCAACAAGGAATCCGGCCGCCAGATGATCGCGGGTGAGATGGAGGTGGAGCTGATTCCTCAGGGCACGCTGGTGGAACGCATCCGCGCCGGCGGTTACGGCCTGGGCGGCGTGCTGACCCAGACGGGCCTGGGCACGGAGATCGAAAAGGGCAAGCAGATTGTTGAGGTAGACGGCAAGAAGTACCTGCTGGAAAAGCCGTTGCGCGCGGAAATTGCCTTCCTGCACGCGGACGTTGCGGATGAGAAGGGCAACCTGCTCTACCATGGGACAGCCCGCAACTTCAACCCGGTGATGGCGACCGCCGCGGATATCGTCGTGGTAGAGGCCCGCAAAATAGTCCCCATGGGCGAAATCAGCCCGGATAATATCGTGGTCCCCGGCGCCCTCGTGACCTATATCGTGGAGGCGGCAAAATGATGGACAAGCAGCAGACCCAGGAATTTATCGCCAAGCGTGTCGCGAAGGAATTTAAGGACGGCGACTTGGTGAACCTCGGTATCGGCCTGCCAACGCTGGTGGCGGAGTTTATCCCCGAGGGGCTGGCCGTGGATTTCCAGTCAGAGAACGGCTTTATCGGCGTCGGCCCCGTGCCCGCGCCCGGCAAGGAGGACCCCAACATCGTCAATGCCGGCGGCATCAACTGCACCGTGCTCCCGGGCGGCTCCTTCTTTGACAGCAGCCTTTCCTTCGGCATCATCCGCGGCGGCCACGTCGCCGCCACGGTGCTGGGCGCGCTGCAGGTGGATGAGAAGGGCAACATCGCCAACTACATGATTCCCGGCAAGATGGTTCCCGGCATGGGCGGCGCGATGGACCTGCTCTCCGGCGCCCGCCGGGTGATCATCGCCATGGAGCATACCGCCAAAGGCAGCCCCAAACTGCTGAAGGAATGCACGCTGCCGCTGTCCGCCGTCCAGGCTGTGGACCTCATCGTGACCGAGATGGGCGTCATTGAAATCAGGCCGGAGGGCTTCGTGCTTACCGAGTACAACCCGGAGTACACACTGGAGCAGATCCAGGAGGCAACCGAAGCGAAACTACACCTTTCTTCCGCCTTGAAGGAAATGAAACCCTGAAGAAGACACCTGTCCAGTCAAGTGCCGCCGTCCTTTCAGGGCGGCGGTTCCCTTTGCGCGATAGCTTTCGGAGGTTCCCTGGCTCTACAGCCCCAGCAGGCGTGTCAGCGCGGTGGCGGCAGTCACGACGCCGGAATGGATGATGACCCCGACCCACAGCGCGTGCCGGTAGGCGTCCCGGTGTGTCAAGCCCAGGTGACCCAGCATCAGGAACATCGCCGAGTTGTGCGGAAGGGAGCTGAGTGTGGCCGAGGCCATGACGCTCAGGCGGTGCAGGATGCCCAGGTTGACGCCGGAAGCCAGGAAATAACCCGCCATGTTGTCCAGCACGATCCGCAGGCTGGCGGACGCCGACCCGGTGACGCCGGCAACCGTGGCGCAGGCCAGCACAGCCTTCCAGTAGGGGTGCAGGTTCAGCCCCTTGAGCCCTTGCACCAGGGACTGGAAGGCGGGGGAGGCGGAAACCACCGCGCCGAAGGCGACCACGGCCGCCAGCCCGCCGATGGCCGCGATGCCGTCGCCAAGGCCCTTGTTCAGCAAATGCTTCAGGCTCAGTTTCCCAAGCGTCTTCAGGTTGAACGCGTAGGTGAGGACGGAGGCGGCGAGCATCGCGGCGACGGTGAGCATCGCCGCGTCCCGGACCCAATGGCTTCCCAGGATAATGATAAGCAGCAGCACGCCCATGGGCAGGAACGCCACCCACGCGGAGGGCAGCGCGCTGCGCTCCATGACGCCGGACGACGCGGGCCTGGCGCCGGGAATCGGAACGTAACCCTCGCCCCTCGTCCTGGCCTTCCTTTCTTCACGCCGCGCGTACATCAGGCAGAGGATGAACAGCGTGGCGGTGCACAGGATGCTGAGGACCGGCGCCGCCATCATCGTGGTGCCCAGGTATTGGGTGGGGACAACGTTGGGCAGGGAGGGAGTGCCGGGCAGCGTCGCCATGCTGGTGGTGCCGGTTCCGGCCATCAGCACCAGCAGCATCAGGTGCCGCGGCAGGTTGGCTTGTTCAAACAGCAGGAACAGGATGGGCGCCGCGGCAAAAATCACCACGAACAGGCTGATGCCGCCGTAGGTCAGCGCGGTAACGATCAGGATGGACACCAGCATCACGTGCCGGCTCCCGAACCAGTCAATCAGCTTGTACCCGATGGCGGCGGCGCTGCCCGACTCCTCCATCAGCTTGGCATAGAAGGCGGAGAATACGAAAATCAAGAAGTAGGACTTGTATACCCCTGCGTACCCGCCCATGTACAGGCGCGAGACCGCGTCCCAGATACCCATCCCGCCGGTCAGGGCAACAATGCCCGCGCACAGCAGCGTCAGCGGCAGCGCGCCCAGTCCCCGGTAGGCCAGAAAAATCATGCAGGCGACTGCTGCCAGTAGCCCAAGCATGCCGAGCATATTCAATCCTCCCGCATTCCGGAAATGAAACGCCAACAGGATATGTTCCTCGGCTGACCCTGTCAATGCGGGGGCGCGCCAGAGCGGCGCTTGACGCGGATTTTCTATACACCGTATATTAAAGAGAGATGCGGGGCAATCCGCGCAATACGATATCGGAGGGATCCATCATGACGGGAAAGAGAATCGCTTTCGCGGGATGTGGGCTCATCGGCGCGGGGCTCGCGGCCAACGCGGTGCTGGCCGGGCTTGAAACGGTGCTGTATGACGTGGCGGGGGCCGGCGTGGTCCGCGGACGCCTTGAAAGAATCCTGGATGATATGGCGGAATACGGTGCCTGTACCGTGGAGCAGGCACGGGCGGCCAAACTGCGCGCTGTGTACGCGGACACCCTAGAGGAAGCAGTCCGGGGCGCCGCTTTTGTGCAGGAGTCGGCGCCCGAGCGCCTGGATATCAAGCAGGCCCTGTATCGCACGGTCCAGGATACCTGCGGCCGGGGCACGGTTATCGGAAGTTCCGCCTCCGACATCCTGCCCTCCCTTTTACAGGAAGGCGCGCGGTATCCGGAGCGCATCCTGGTGTGCCACCCCTTCAACCCGTCCCACCTGCTGCCGACGGTGGAAATCGTCCCGGGCAGGCAGACAGGGCAGGATGCGGTAGTGTTCGCGCGGGAACTATATGATTTTATGGGCAAGGTAACGTGCGTATGTCTCAAGGAGCAGAATGGATACCTGGTGCAGGGGATCAACCACGCCATCATCGACCTGGCCGTCAAGCTGGTCGCGGACGGCGTCGGAACGGCGGAAGACGTGGACCGCGCCCTGATGTACGGCCCTGGGATGCGCCTGCCCATCGCGGGGCAGCTGCTGACCATCGCCCTGGGCGCGGAAGGAGGGTGGAAGGCCATCGCCAACAAGTACTACGGCAACGACGCCCCGCCCGCCTATCTGATGGTGGATGAGCAGGTCAACGAAGAGCTGGCCAACCGCCCCGCCGAGATTGGCAACGACCTGGAAAGCGTGCTGCGGTACCGGGATCGCGCGTTGGTGGAAATGCTGCGCACCCAGCGCAGGTTGTAGGACTGAGGCCCTGAGAACCCCGGACGCTGAAAACGGAAGGGAGAGGGTCCCTTCCGTTTTTCGCTCCGCGCGATAACGGCGCCGCGAACGCCTGTTTCAGGCAGGAGGCGCCGCTTCGACCGGGATCTTGATGACCAGCTTTCTGACCTCGCAGGGCGTTCCCCAGGCACATCGGACCTTGTGCGCCTCCCCGGGAAACACCAGCAGCGCGTCGGATGGTCCCAGGCGCACCAGCGATTCATGGGGGCCGCTCAAACCGATATAGTCCTCCTCCCGCCGCGCTTCCTGTTCCGTCAACTGGTCCTGTTTCGCCGTCTGAATCATCTCTTCCCCGGACAGCGCCAGGTGAAGATCGGCGAAACGGATATGGGATTCAAACAACATGCCCTCCGCCGGCTGCGTGGTATACGTAAAGCAGTTGGCGTAGACCCCCTCATTCCCGGGCACCTCGTTGCGGCCGGGAACCAGCCGGCTTCCCTCCGCTCCCTGGGCAAACCGCAGCGCCGCGTCCAGTTCCGGAGAAATGCCCAGGTAGCGGGATAAATCGGCCCTTGCGCAGTAGATCATGCGTTTCTCCTTCCATTCGTGCAAACCCTGACGGATTTCATCCCAGGCTCGTCAGCCCAGCCGGCATTTCAGCCGCTGGCGCCTCGCGGCAAAGTCCGGCAGAAGCCCCGTTCGCTTTTCCGTCCTTCAGATCTGGATTCCATTTCCTGCTTGCAGGTTCATCCTACGTTCGCAGGATTTTCCTGTCAAGGGACGGGTGCTCGCCGCTTGAGATCACGACGCGCCCACGCCTGGTTGACAGGCGGTCAGGCCGCATGATAGTGTGATTCCGGTCAGATAGCCTCTCCGTCCCCGCGCCGCAGCGGGCGTTCTCGTTTCTTCCCCACAGGGGGAGAGCCGGCGAAACGGCCCGCAAAGTGATGCTGCGGGGAATGTCGCATCCAGCGCCACCCGCTGGGACGCGCCAGGCGGAAAGGCTGCATATCAGGAGGTCATATGGAAACGTTCAAGGCTGGGTTCAGCCGCACGGTCATTACACCCCCCAACGGCACCCCGATCAGCGGCTACTTTTTTGAGCGGCTGGCAACCGGCGCGCTGGATGACCTGGAGCTCAATACCGTTGCCGTGACGGACGGCGGGCGCACGGTCATCCTGATTGTCGCGGACCTCCTGATGATTTCGCTCCCCCGGATGGAGACGTACCGCAAGGCGGTCGCGCAAGGGACTGGGGTCCCTATGGAGGCGGTGTTCATCTCCTGTACCCATACCCACACGGGTCCCGAGGTCGGCATGGGGCAGGAGTACGCCTCCAGCTGGGAGCGGACGCTGTCGGATTACCTGGTGACGGGCGCTCAGCTGGCGATGGAAGACCTTGCGGACGCGCAGGTTGAGACCGCCCAGGGCCGGGTCGACCGGATTTCCTTCATCCGGCGCTTCTTCATGAAAGACGGCAGCGTGCGCACCAACCCGGGGGTCGGCAACCCGGATATCCGGGAAAGCATCGGGCAGCCGGACGAATCCCTGCAGCTGATTGTGCTGAAACGGCCCGGGGAAAAGGACATCGCCCTGGTCAACTTCCAGGTGCACCCCGACGTCATCGGCGGCACGCGGTTTTCCGCCGACTATCCGGGTTTTGTGCGCCGCATCATGGAAAATGCCCTGGACAGGCAGGCGTTTTGCGTCTACATCAACGGTGCGCAGGGAGATACCAACCACCTGAACACCGCGCCGGGTCCGGGGGACGCCAAGGGGCTGACGGAGGTCCACTTTGACGGCCTGCGGGGCTATGAGTACAGCCGGAACATGGGGCGGGCCATCGCGGGCGAGGCTATCAAGCTCTTTGGCCGGACCGCGGCCGCAAAGCGCGGTCCCGTCCGTTTCGCGCAGCGTTCCGCGCGGATTCCCTCCAACCGCCCGGCAGCCGAGGATCTGCCGGAGGCGAAACGCATCGCGGACCTGCACAACGCCGGGCGGGACGACCAGCTGCCCTGGAAGGATATGGAGCTGACGACCGCCGTCGCCGAGGCGCTGCGCATGGTCGCCTTGAAGGACGGCCCGGACGAATACGATTTGAAGCTGACGGCTTTCACCCTGGGCGACGTCGCTGTTGTGGGCATTCCCGGTGAGCCGTTCACTGAAATCGGCCGCCAAATCAAGAAGCAGTCCCCTTACCCGACGACGCTTGTCTGGTGCGTCACCAACGGCGCGGAAGGGTACTTCCCCACCCGGGAAGCCTATGACCAGGGCGGATACGAGGCCCGCAGTTCCTTTTACCGGCGCGGGGTCGCTGAAATCATCATCCGGGAGGCGGGCATCCTGCTGGACGAGCTGCACCGGGGCTAGGTCCTCCAGCCTTGCCGCGGCATCAGGCCGGTTGCGCATGTCACGGCGCCGCATGACTGAAAGACCGCCGCCCTCAAAGGGCGGCGGCCTCCGTGAATACCTGTCGCGCTTACTTCTTCAGGCCGAGGATTTCGCGGCCCTCGTCGGGGCTGGCCACCTCATAGTCCAGTTCCTTCATCAGGCGGACCATCTTCTCCACCAGCTCGGCGTTGTTCTTGGCCAGCACGCCCTTGCTCAGGTAGAGGTTGTCCTCCATGCCCACGCGCACGTGGCCGCCCAGGAAGAGGTTGTGCACGCAGATGGGGAACTCCATCTTGCCCGCGCCGAAAGCGGACCATTCATACCCGTCCACGCCGAAGAGGCGGTCTGCGGTCTCCTTCATGTACTGCAGGTCATAGTGGGTGGCGCCCAGCGCGCCGTTGATGCCCAGCACGAACTGGAGGTAGGGCTTGCCCTTGATCAGGCCTTCGCTCTGGAGGAACTTGATGTTGTACAGGTGCCCTACGTCGTAGCACTCCAGCTCAGGCTTGGTGCCGTGGGCTTCCATCAGCTTGACCAGCGCGGCCATGTCCTTGAAGGTATTCCTGAAGATAAAGTCCTCGGTGGACTCCAGATATACTTTCTCCCACTCGTATTTGTACTCCTTGATTTTCCGCGCGGCGGGGAAGAGGCCCCAGTTGATGGAGCCGGCGTTCATGGAGGCCAGCTCCGGCTTGAATTTCGGCACCACCGCGGCGCGCTCTTCTACCGTCATGCCCAGGCCGCCGCCGGTGGTGATGCAGAGGAGGACGTCCTTGTTGGCCTTGCGGATTTTGTTCAGGATGTACTCATAAATTGCCAGATCCGAAGACGGCTTCTTGGTCTCCCCATCCCGCGCGTGGATGTGGACGACCGTGGCGCCCGCGGCCGCGGCACCGATGGCGTTGTCCGCGATCTGGTCCGGGGTGATGGGCAGGTAGGGGGACATGGAGGGCGTGTGGATGGAACCGGTAATCGCGCAGCTGAGAATCCGTTTGTTGCTTGCCATGTTCTTTTCCTCTCTCTTTCTCTTCTTGCGAGAAACACAAGGCCGTGAGGCGCCAGCGCCCTGCCTGCCCGGTTTCCCGTTGATTGAAACTGGCATTATCATAGTCGCCGGGCGAAAGGATGTCAACCGTTTGTCAGATTTCCGCGGGATGATTGCCGCCCGCGCAGCTCTTCGGAACCCAAAAGCCCCCGGGCGGACCGTTTCCGGGCGCGCACCGGGGGCCTGCCGTTTCGGGCGGCGCCTCAGGCCATATCCTTGACGAATTCCATTTCCTTCAGGTTATGACGGCCCAGTTTGCTCTCCCCGTTTTCCAGTTTCTTGACGATCTCGATGACCTTGTCGCATACCGGGGTGGGCACGCCGTGTTTTTTGCCCAGTTTGCTCACTTCGCCGTTGATGTAGTCAATCTCGCATTTGAGGCCCTTCTGGAGGTCCTGCAGCATGCTTGCCTCCAGCGCGCGGGCTGGGACGAAAACCGAACGGATCTTCTCGATGGTCTTCTCCCGCTCCTTCAGGTTGTCAAACGCGTAGATTTCCGTGAAATCATACTCGTTGGGCCCGAGGTGCAGCGGCTCCATTCTGGTTCCCTCCGCCTCGACGGCACGTACGAGCTCGCGGCCGATGAGCGCCGCGGCGGCGACGGCGATCGGGTCGTCCATCACGTCGCCGAAAGTCCCGCCCATGACGGTTGACATTCCGGAGAGGGTCGCGTTGATGAGCAATTTGCACCAGCGCAATCCCATCAGGTTCTCCGAAATGACAACCGGGCACATGTACTCCAGGATTTTCTTGACTTCCAGCAGTTCCGGCGTAATCGAGCCGTCCATCGTGCCTAAAGTGAAGGAGCAGCTGGCGACGGTGCTGGTCAGCTTGGAGACGCCGGGTTCCACATAGGTGGCGCCCCAGTTGACCGGCGCTCCCAGCACCCTTTTCTCGCCAAACTCCTTTTCCAGAGCCAGCTCCGGCATGCCGTTCTGGCCGGTGCAGAAAATGGTCTTGTCGTGGGAGTGCGCCTTCATCTGGGCTAAGCAGTCCTTGTTGTACAACTGCTTGGCCAGATAGATGAACAGGTCGTAATTCCCCGTCATCTCCTCGGGTGTCAGTGCGGTGACCGGAACCGTGAACTCGTCGAACCCGATGACCTTCGCGCCGTTCTTGTTCAGCGCGTCCACGTGCGCCTTGTTGGCATCGATCAGGTCCACCTGGCGGTGCTTGGCGATGTGCGCCCCTAGGATGGTTCCCAGCGAGCCGGCGCCCATAATGGCGATTCTTTGAAACATGGGTTCCTCCTATAAAAAGTCAACAGTTTTTCAGGCTGTCTGTTGTATTTCTTGCTCGCAACGCATCAGTTCGGGTTTAAATCCTTCCCGCTTTGATAACATGACGAAGACAATCCGGGTTATCTTTCTTGCCAGCGCGATAATCGCTCTTCCTGACCCCTTGTCACCTTTTCGGCGCTGGTACTCCTTGATGATTCTCCATTCGGAGCTTACATTCGTCAGGCGGATCATTCCAAGAGCGGCCTGGACAAACGCTGTCCGAAGTTCCTGCGGACCGTGTTTCGTAATCCGTCCATAATGGGTCGTCTCGTTTGAGTTGTGTACGCTGGGGATGATTCCGACGTACGACGCAAACTTCTTGTAGTTCCCGTCAAACCGCTCCAACTCCGCGGTATAGGCGGCTATCACTGTGGCCGTATTGATTCCAATGCCAGGAACCGTCATCAGCAGTGCCACATCTTCATTACTCGCCACCATTTCCTCAAGAAGTTTTTCGATGCCCTTGATTTCTGCCGACAAATCATCTAAAATTTTAAGCATCACCTTGAGTGATGGGGCAGTGTACGCTGAGAAGTTGTGATCCTCGAGATCGTTGATCAGCTCCTGCCTCTTTCTTTTGCTCTGAAGCTGAGCTGCTTTCGTTTCTATCCCATAGCCCAGCATCATCCCGTGGATCTGATTCTTGATCTTGACCATACTTTGTACAAGCACGCTTCTTGTCTTCAGCAGCCGGCGGATCTCTTCACTCGTCTGGCTGCAAAGATGCGCCTCCGGCAGCATGTCCTTCATCAGGTAATAGGCCAGTGTCGCCGCGTCATTCGCGTCCGTCTTCTTTGTGCTCATGGTGATGACCTTGAACCTGTTGGTATTCACCACCTTGACCGCAAAGAACTCCGATTCCATCCTGTTCTTCAAAAACCTGGCGTTCCCCGTTGTTTCAACCGCCAGTTCGATTGAACAGCCCTGTTCTTCAAACCGGTGCATTTCCCTGGCAAACTCACTGTATCCTTCTTCTTTTGTCGGATACTGTTTCTCCAGCAGATACTCTCCGTCTTCGTTCAGCGCGCATATCGTGAATTGAGTCTTGTGAAGATCCACCCCCACACATAGTCTGCCTGTTTC